>CALHVB010000082.1 GCA_938039345.1 uncultured Sediminicola sp. | reverse complement strand
ATTAGTAACTATAGATATGGAAGGAAACAGTTTTGGTGATTATAGTATAGATTGTGGTTCATTAGTTATTGAATTAAAAGATAAGGTAAATACAGAAATGCATGCCGTTTCAGATGAGATAATGATAAATATGTTTAATGGTTCTTCTAGTAAGCTAGAAGGCTCTGTAAACCTCTTAAATGTTAATTTAATGGGTAATTCTAATTTAAAAGCAGAAAGGTTATCTGCTATTAATGCAGAAACAATAGTGCAAGAATCTGCCTCAGGGCGTTTTCATGCCTTAGAAAATTTTAGTTTAGCAGCAAGAAATAAATCAAAAACGTATTTATTTGGTAACCCGCAAATAGCTATAATAGAGTTTTTAGATACTTCCGAATTGCACAAAAGAGTTATTAAAGAGAATTAATTAGCTTGTAAATAAAATAAGAATAGCGCTTAACTAAGTGCTATTCTTATTTTAAAAAGTAATTTTATTTTTTAGTTCTTTGGTAATAAGTAACAATACTAGCTTTCGCTAAAGCATTATTCCATAGGTAGTACCCAACTACAGCAGGGTTGGTGTCTTTGTTAAGTCCTAAGGTGTCTGTTTTTAAGGCGTACACTGTAATTATATACTGGTGAATGCCGTGCCCTTCAGGAGGACAAGGTCCTCCATATCCATTAGCGCCATAATCTGTAATACTTTGTATGGTCCCTTCAGGAGTTAGTTTTAATGTTACATCACCAGCGCCAGCAACTAGTTCATTACTGTTAGCAGGAATATCAAAAACAAGCCAATGCCACCAGCCACTTCCTGTAGGTGCATCTGGGTCGTACATTGTTACCGCAAAACTTTTAGTTCCTTCCGGGGCATTTTCCCAAGATAGTTGTGGAGATTTGTTTTGTCCTGTACATCCAAAGCCATTAAACTCTTCGGTAATTGTAGCTTGTCCGCCCAAGTCATTACTAGTTAATGTAAATGTATTTTGAGCAAATAATGTGCTCGATATTGTTAGTAGTATTCCTAAAATAAAATTAGACTTTATCATAATATGTGTATTTAGTTATAGTTGCAAAATTAGGTAGGATATAAAATATATCATACTTGTATTGGTTCAAAAAGTATTGCTAAAAGTTCAATTTAATTGATATTGCTTTGGAGTAGTGCCAAATTTTGTTTTAAATGCTTGTATAAAGTTAGATAAATTTTCATAACCAATTTCCTCATAAATATCCGAAGGTCTTATGGTTTTATCTTTTAATAATAATGAAGCATGCTCTAGCCTTTTATCCTGAAACCATTTACTAGGGGAAGTATTAAAGTGTTTTTCAAATTCTCGTTTAAAGCTAGATACGCTCATGTTAGATAAAAATGAAAGTTCTTTTATGGTAAGTTTGTTAAGCTTATTTGTTTCTACTGTTGCAATAAATTGACTGTTTTGGTTCTGCGTATGACTAATTAAAGATGAAATAAAATTTACCCCTTTGGTTTCTATTAAATAAAGGATTAGTTCTTCAAACTTTACAGTTAATAATTTTTCTTGAATATGAATGGTAAGTCTGCTTATATTAATAAGTCCTTGGACAAAGGTTTTTAAATAATCGTCATAGCTAAAAGAAAAAATAGATGCTTGTTGGTCGTTTTTAATGTGTTCTATATTGTATTTGTGTATTAATTCTAAAAGCGATTCATTAGAAAAGAAAAATAAAATACTTCTGTAATTGGCATTGGTATCTGGTAGTTTCTCTGTCATTAAACAGTGTCCTGTTTTCATTAATAAGAAGTTAGAGTTGTTAATGGAAACAGCCGTTTTATTAGCAAACACTTCTTTGCTTCCGTCTAATAAAAAACTAAAGGTATTCTGTTGTAAGGATACCATTTGCTTATTGTATTCTTCAGAAGTTTTATAATCAAATACCTTAAAAGAGGAAGTGTTCTTAGGGTTTAGGTAATTTGGCAACTTATAAATTTCCATTTATTACATAAGATTAATTTATGAGCATATAATTTGTTTTCTTTTGAAAAGGAATCCGTTCAATTATTTTTACTTAGTTATAGGTGCAGTAATGGTATGCTTTGGAATACCAAAACCATCTATAAGTACTTCTATGTGTGGGCGTAATTCTGTACACAAACGTTCGGTACGTTGGCGTATAGCTTTAGACTTTGTGCCGCCTATATAGCCTTGTTCTAAAAACCAAGAAGCATCTTGTCGTATCTCATGCAAAGCATATAAAGCTCCTAGTTTTTCAAATAAGAGTTTATTTTTTTCATCAGAAATTGTTGCTGTAAAATCGCAAAAAGTGTTGTATGCAAGCTCACAACTATAGGCTTTCCCTAAAGTTATTAAATGTGTTTGTACTTTTAAAAACGCTTGGTAGGCTGGTATTCCTTTTTTTATGTAATTACGAATACGCATAGCAAGCGTATAGGTAAGCCTTTTGGTTCGGTAATTAAAAGCATGTTTATGGAATTTAGCATCATACAAATGCGCTCTGTCTACTTTGTTCGTGTATATAGGATTAATGGTAGTTAAAGCATCACTTAATTGTGAACTAATAATTTTTAAAACAGAAGAGAAAGTACCACCATTAAATTCTGCTTTAAAATCGGAAAGAATTCCTTTGGCAGCCAATTGTAGTAATACATTATTATCACCCTCAAACGTAGTAAAAATGTCTACATCAGCTTTTATATCAGCAATTCTATTTTCCATTAAATAACCTTTGCCACCACAGGCTTCTCTGCATTCTTGTATGGTATTGTTAGAGAAAGAAGTAATTACAGCTTTTAATGCCGCAACTTGCGTTTCTATTTTGCGTTTATCGGGCTTAGATGTATCACTATACAACTTCATCATATGGTCTAAAGTAATATGATATACATAAGCTTTAGCTATGGGTGGTGTTAAACGCATTTGATGCGTAGGGTAGTCCATAATTAAATCTTCTTGGACTTTTACACTATCGTTAAATTGTCTGCGTTTTAGTGCGTGTTTTACTGCTATGGCTAGTGACATTTTTGCGCCACTTAATGCGCCTTTAGCAACGCAAATACGACCACCTACTAAAGTGCCAAGCATGGTAAAAAAACGTTTGCTTTGGCTTTTTATATCAGAATGGTAGCTACCATCGTCTTTAATATCTCCATATTTGTTTAATAAATTTTCTCTGGGAACACTTACTTGGTTAAACCATATTTTACCATTGTCTACTCCGTTTAAACCTAATTTATAACCATTGTCTACAATAGTAACTCCTGGTAATAAATTATGATGCGCATCGCGTACAGGAACCAAAATTGCGTGTACGCCTTCGTTTTTTCCGTTTACAATAAGTTGCGCAAAAACAGATGCCATAGTAGAGTGGAGTGCATTTCCTATATATTCTTTATTGTCATTTTCTCCTGGGGTGTGTATAATAATACTATCGGTTTTTTGGTCATAAGTAGCTGTGGTTTTTACACCACGGACATTGGAGCCGTGTCCTGTTTCTGTCATGGCAAAACAACCTAGAAGTTTGGCTTTTCCAGTATCTGTTAAATATTTATCATGATGTTTTTTTGTTCCTAGTTTTTGAATGCTACCACCAAATAAACCAAACTGTACACCAAACTTTACAGTAAGGCTGCCATCAACATACATTAAATTTTCAAAAATAGAAGCATAAATGGGCATACTGTCTATTCCGCCATAAACTTTAGGGTACGCCATAGCACCATATCCTTTTTTGGCTAAAAATTCTACTTGTTTTAAAACAGTACTTCTGAATTTATCTTTGTTACGTTCTATCTCCCAATTAAAAATAGGCTCAGATAAAAGCTCTCTAAAGGTGTCTATGGGAGCAGCATTTTCCCCTTTTAATAGTGTGTCAATTTCATTTGCACTATAATAATTAGATGTTTTTTCATGCGAAATTTTTACATTAAACAAATGATTATAATGGTTGGGCTGTATGCCTAAATTAATTTCTATATGCTTTAAACAATCGTTAAATGCTGTTTTGTTGGTGTAGTAATTTGCTAGTTTTTGGCAAAAAGAACTCAATGGATAGGTGTCACTTTCTATAAGTTGCACATTGGAGTTAGATATGGTGTATTTCCAATTTTTTAACTCACTATCTTCTGGTGGAGTGTTTTTATGTAACCAACTTTTTAAGGTGTTTTGGTCGGTTTTAGATAGGCTAGAGTCTTCATTAATAGCTTTGGAAACAATAGCTGTTTCGGATGCAGATAATAAATCGTCTGACCATATTACGTAAAAAAAAGGGATGTATTGTAAAATTCCTGGGGAGTAATTTTGTTGCTTCATGTTGTGAATTTACAATTTTTTTAAAGATTTTAAATATGATCTAAGATGTCGGTATTATTTTTATTTTGCCCTATCTTTGTTAGGATATGAATGAGAATTTAGACTCCACAGGACAAAATTTTTCTGAAGAAGAATTTGATATAGAAAGAGCATTGCGTCCTGTCTCTTTTGATGATTTTACAGGGCAAGAGCAAGTGCTAGAAAATTTAAAAGTATTTGTAGAAGCTGCTAACTTAAGAGGAGAAGCATTAGATCATACCTTATTTCATGGCCCTCCAGGATTAGGGAAAACAACTTTGGCTAATATTTTAGCTAATGAATTGGGGGTTGGAATAAAAATAACATCAGGACCTGTATTAGATAAGCCAGGAGATTTGGCAGGCTTATTAACTAATTTAGAGGAGCGAGATGTTTTGTTTATAGATGAAATTCATAGACTTAGTCCCATTGTAGAAGAGTACCTATATTCTGCTATGGAAGATTATAAGATAGATATTATGATAGAAACTGGTCCTAATGCAAGATCAGTACAAATAAATTTAAATCCGTTTACATTAATAGGAGCAACAACACGATCGGGCTTATTAACGGCGCCAATGCGTGCTCGTTTTGGTATTCAAAGTAGGTTGCAATATTATTCTACAGAATTATTGTCTACTATAGTGGAGCGTAGTTCTGAAATTATGAACACACCAATAACCCAAGAAGCTGCTATAGAAATTGCAGGTAGAAGTAGAGGAACTCCTAGAATATGTAATGCCTTATTGCGTAGGGTACGAGATTTTGCGCAAATAAAAGGAAATGGAAAAATAGATATTGATATTTCTAAGTTTGGATTAAAAGCTTTAAATGTAGATGCGCATGGTTTAGATGAGATGGATAATAAAATCCTTACGACCATTATAGAAAAATTTAAAGGCGGACCAGTAGGAATATCTACAATAGCAACGGCAGTATCTGAAAGTACAGAAACTATAGAGGAAGTGTACGAGCCATTTTTAATACAACAAGGGTTTATTATGCGAACACCAAGAGGTAGAGAGGTTACAGAATTAGCGTATAAACATTTAGGAATAAGAAAAGGAGGCTCTCAGAGCGAGTTGTTTTAAAATAGTTTTTGTGAATGAAGAATATCCCTTCGATTAATAGGTTTGAAGTTTATAAAAATGGTAAGCGTATTTTAAAAAATCCATTGCCTTTTCATAGAGAAAAATTTCAGGAATTAGGGGATACTTTTGAGATTGTTGTGAGTAAAAAGGAGCGCCTTGTTTTTACTAAAAATCCAGAGTTTATAAAACATATTCTACAAACGGGTCATAAAAATTATCAGAAATCGTCTGTACAAACAGTAGATTTAGCCAAATACATAGGACACGGAATTTTAACTTCTAATGGTGCTCATTGGCGTACACATAGGAGAATGGTGCAACCCGCTTTTCATAAAAAGAAATTACAAAATTTAATGATTTCTGTAAGGGAGGCTATTGTATTTGAGTTAGAAAGTATAGAGCCTAATAAAACAACAGATGTGTTCCCTTTAATGGGAGATTTGGCTTTCCAAGTAGTTGCAAAATCATTATTTAGTAATGGTGATATTCGTAAGCGGATGGATAAATTAAAGTTTATCACCGAGATTAATCAAAGAATGTTAATTAAAGAAATGAGGCAGCCATATTTAAGATGGTGGTTTCATTTTAGTGGAAAAATAAAAAAGCATTTGGGCTTAACAAAAGAAGCGCAAGATTTATTAGGAGAGCTTATTAATGAAAGAAAAACATCTGGAGTAGAAAAAGACGATTTGTTAGATATGCTTTTGCAAGCTCGTTATGAAGATGGGACTGCTATGCCACAACAGCAATTAATAGATGAGGTAATGATACTTTTTGCAGCAGGTCATGAAACAACAGCCAACGCATTAAGTTTTGCTTTGTTTTTAATTACAAAGCATTCAGAAGTACAAGAAAGAATCTATAATGAGGTTGTTTCAGTAGACTTTAATGATGAAGATATATTACAGGGTATTGGTAATTTACAGTATGTAAAACAATGTGTAGAAGAAGCAATGCGTTTGTATCCACCGGCTTATATTATAGATAGAGAGGCTATAAACGAGGATAGTTTTAAAGGAAATACAATTCCAGAAAAAACAATGATATTAATGTCTATTTACGAATTACATAGGCATACAGATTTTTGGGAAGAACCAGAAGTGTTTAACCCAGATCGTTTTAATCCTGAAAATAAAAAAGACTATGCTAATTTTTATTATCCTTTTGGAGCAGGACCTAGAATGTGTGTAGGGAATAATTTTGCGATGAGCGAAATGATTTTAACGATAGCAGAAATAGTAAAGAAATATAAGCTTACAACAGTGTTAAATACGGTGGAGTTAGATCCGTTAATATCTTTAAAACCAGAGCGTGTTCCATTAACTTTTAAGGAAAGAATTAGTTAATGAAAAGTACACTGAGAATTTTTAAACTCTCAATGTACTCATCTAACAATCTAACGTAACTATTTTATTTTTTTTAATGTAACAATGTAATCAGTATTAGGTTCAACTGTTAAGCTAGTTACCTGTCCGTTTTCATCTTTATTAAACTCAAAGGTTCTGTAAGTTCCTAATAAAGAAAATTTATCTTTAGCGATAGTGTAAATAGGGATATTGGTTTGTCCCTGAAATTCTTTAATCGCTAAATGCCCTTCATGTATAATTAATGAAATCTCTTGCCCAGTCGCTAATTCGTAATTGCCAATATATTTTTTAAGCTCTTTTTCTGGAATGCTAATTCCTTTTATTTTAAAGCTATGTAAAAAACCTTTGGCATAACCTCCGGGCTTTGCACCGTTATGGCCAAAACCTTCTTCAATAAAAGAACGAAAATTTAGCCCTTTGTAATTATGAGATTTAATTTGGTTTGCCATTTTTTCATGTCTTTTTACATCGTCTAATGAACCCCAAACTAAGGTGACATTTGCATTTAAAGTTTTGTTGTTTTTATAGTATTCATTTTCATAGGAAAAAGCCAATTCATTATCATACCATAAAGAAGGATTACATATAATATAATTTTGGAATAAATCTGAGGCATTAAATAAGGCATAGTGAGTATATAAACCACCAAAAGAATTCCCTGCAAGTGTTCTGTTTGTACTAGTTGTTTTATATCCTTTATCTATAAACGGAATAATTTCGTTGCGTAATACTTCTGTAAATAGTTTAGCATCTCCACTATCCGTTATTTGTGGTAGCTTGGTAGGTGTCATGTCATTTGCTCGCAAATTCGTATAATTTGGGTCTTTACCTGCATAAGATATCCCAATAATAAAAGCCTTAGGAAGTAATCCATCATATTGACTAGTGCTATATGCGGCTACTGCAGTAGCGAAATCCCATTGTCCGTCTAAAATATAAATAACAGGATATTTTTTGTTTTCTTCGGGCTTGTATCCGTCAGGTAAATTAACAAATAACTTGTAGCTTTTATTGTTGATTTTTGAATCTAAAGTTTCAATTTTATGCCCCGTATTAAAAATTTCATTGCAAGGTTTAGTTGTTGTTTTTTCTTGCGCATTGCTAAAAAGAGAAATTATAATCAAACATAAAAATGTAGAGAAGTAATTGGTTTTAGTGTGTGACATAAATGATATGATTATTGTTTTTTTTGATTGATGTTTTTTCTATAGGACTACTTTTTTTAAAAATTGTTACAAAGCAGTATGTTAAAATAATAAATGCTTATTACAGTTATGGATTGTTTTCTAGAAAAAATATGACGCTAGTATTGGGTACTTGTGTATTTTTACAACCGAATGAGCACAAAAGGAGAACATACTAGAAAGATAAAAGAAGAGGCAAAACGTCTTGGCTTTTTGTCTTGCGGTATTTCTAAAGCAGGCTTTTTAGAAGAAGAAGCACCAAGGTTAGAAAAATGGCTTAAGAATAATATGCATGGAGAAATGCAGTATATGGAAAACCATTTTGATAAACGTTTAGACCCTACATTATTGGTAGATGGAGCAAAATCGGTAGTTTCGTTATTGTTAAACTATTATCCAGAAGAGGAGCAAGGAGACAATACGTATAAGATTTCTAAATATGCTTACGGACACGATTATCATCATGTTATCAAATCTAAATTAAAAGCATTACAAGAATTTATATCCGAAGAAATAGGGGAAGTTGGTGGTAGAGCTTTTGTAGATTCTGCTCCGGTTTTAGATAAGGCTTGGGCTGCTAAAAGTGGTTTAGGTTGGATCGGGAAACACAGTAATTTGTTAACGCAACAGGTAGGTTCTTTTTATTTTATAGCAGAGCTTATTATAGATTTAGATTTAGAATACGATACACCAGTAACGGATCATTGTGGCACATGTACTGCGTGTATAGATGCATGCCCTACAGAAGCTATTACCGCACCGTATATAGTAGATGGAAGTAAATGTATTTCTTATTTTACCATTGAATTAAAGAATGAAATTCCGAATGAGTTTCAAGGAAAATTTAACGATTGGATGTTTGGTTGCGATGTGTGTCAGGATGTGTGTCCGTGGAATAAGTTTTCTAAACCACACCAGGAACCATTATTTAACCCGCATCCAGAATTATTAGAAATGACAAAGAAAGATTGGGAAGAAATTACCGAGGATGTATTTAGAAAAGTGTTTCAGAAATCAGCAGTTAAAAGAACAAAATTTTCGGGCTTAAAAAGAAATATAGATTTTCTTAAATAATACAGTTTAGAATAATTAAATTAAATATTCTTACCTCAATAAGTATTCAATAAAAAGAATACTCTTAAATTAGCTTTACTAAACATTGTACTATGAGTAAACAAAGAAATAGACGAGAAGCCTTAGTCTATCATGCTAAACCGAAACCAGGAAAGATAAAAGTAGTTCCAACAAAACCATATGCTACCCAAAGAGATTTGGCATTAGCATATTCGCCAGGAGTAGCAGAACCTTGTTTAGAAATAGAAAAAGATAAAAATAATGCTTATAAGTATACAGCCAAAGGTAATTTAGTAGCTGTTATCTCTAATGGTACGGCAGTATTGGGTTTAGGGAATATAGGACCAGAAGCTTCTAAACCTGTAATGGAAGGAAAAGGCTTGTTGTTTAAAATATTTGCAGATATAGATGTTTTTGATATCGAGGTTGATACGGAGAATGTTGATGAGTTTATACAAACGGTAAAAAATATAGCACCTACTTTTGGAGGTATAAATCTAGAAGATATAAAAGCTCCTGAAGCTTTTGAAATAGAAAAGCGTTTAAAAGAAGAGTTAGATATACCTGTAATGCACGATGATCAGCATGGTACAGCAATTATATCTGCGGCAGCATTATTAAATGCGTTAGAAATAACTCATAAAAAAATAGAAGAAGTAAAAATTGTTGTTAACGGAGCGGGAGCGGCAGCAGTATCCTGTACAAGATTGTATAAGTCTTTTGGAGCAAAAGACGAAAATATTGTAATGGTAGATAGTAAAGGTGTTATCCGTAAAGACCGTGAAAATCTAACAAAAGAAAAATTAGAATTTGCAACAGACAGGAAAATAGATACTTTAGAAGAGGCTATGCAAAATGCAGATGTTTTTGTAGGCTTGTCTATTGCAGATGTAGTAACACCAGAAATGTTACTTGCTATGGCTAAAAAACCTATTGTTTTTGCTATGGCAAATCCAAACCCAGAAATTCAATATCAGTTAGCGATAGATACGCGTGAAGATATTATTATGGCAACGGGAAGATCTGATCATCCTAATCAGGTAAATAATGTATTAGGATTTCCGTTTATTTTTAGAGGGGCCTTAGATGTAAGAGCTACAGCAATAAATGAAGCCATGAAAAAGGCAGCGGTAAAATCTTTAGCAGCGTTAGCTAAAGAACCGGTACCAGAGCAAGTAAATATTGCATACGGAAAAACAAAACTAACATTTGGTACGGATTATATTATTCCCAAACCATTTGATCCAAGGTTAATAGCCACTGTGCCAATAGCAGTAGCAAAGGCAGCAATAGAAAGTGGTGTAGCTCAAGAGCCTATTAAAGATTGGCAAGCATATGAAGATGAGTTGTTACAACGTCTAGGAAATGATAATAAAGTAGTTCGCTTATTGCATGATAGAGCAAAGGTAAATCCAAAGAAAATTGTTTTTGCAGAGGCTGAACATATAGATGTTTTAAAAGCGGCACAAATTGTACACGAAGAAGGTATTGCAGAGCCTATTTTATTAGGAGATGAAGCAACAATATTAGAACTTAAAAAGCAGTTAGAGTTTGATGCTGAGGTGCAGATTGTAAATCCTAAAATAGAAGCGTCGTTAGAAAAGCGAAAGCAATATGCATTTAAATATTGGGAAAACAGGCAGCGTAGTGGCGTAACATTATATCAATCAGAAACTAAAATGCGCGAGCGTAATTATTATGCAGCTATGATGGTTTCTGAAGGAGATGCAGATGGAATGATTTCTGGATATTCGAGAGCATATCCAACTGTGGTAAAACCAGTATTTGAAGTAATAGGGAAAGATACCAATGTAAAGAAAGTTGCCACTGTAAATATTATGATTACAGACCGAGGGCCTTTGTTTTTAGCAGATACATCTTTAAACATAGATCCTAGTGCTATTGAGATGGCAGAAACCGCTCAAATGACAGCAGGTTTAGCAGAAACCTTTGGTTTTAATCCTGTTGTGGCAATGTTATCTTATGCAAATTTTGGCTCGTCTATTCACCCGAATGCGGCAAAAGTAAGAGATGCTGTTAAACTATTACATAAAGCTAATCCTGAGTTAATTGTTGATGGAGAAATACAAATGGATTTTGCATTGAACAAAGAATTAAGAGAGCAGAAGTTCTCTTTTTCTAAATTAGCAGGGAAAAATGTGAATACATTGGTGTTTCCAAATTTAGAATCGGCAAACATAACTTATAAGCTCTTAAAAGAATTGCACAAGGCAGATTCTATAGGGCCTATTATGATGGGTTTACGTAAACCAGTACATATATTACAATTAGGAGCAAGTGTAGATGAAATGGTAAATATGACTGCTGTTGCCGTTATAGATGCACAAGAAAGAGAGAAAGAGTAATGTTGTTTTAATCCCCCTTAAATTAAGAAACCATGATTACCCATTTAAAAGGAAAATTAGTAGAAAAAAATCCGACTTATGTTGTTATAGAATGTGCAGGAGTTGGTTACTTTGCTAATATATCATTGCATACATTTTCTAAAATTAACGATTCTGAAAGCATTCAATTATTTACTCACTTGCAAGTAAAAGAAGATTCGCATACACTTTTTGGTTTTTTTGAAAAATCTGAGCGAGAAATCTTTAGATTATTGTTGTCTGTATCGGGTATTGGAGCTAGTACAGCAAGAACAATGTTATCTTCTTTATCTCCTTTGCAAGTAAGAGATGCAATTGCTTCAGAAAACGTAGCGGCAATCCAGGCAATTAAAGGAATTGGAGCAAAAACGGCGCAAAGAGTAATTTTAGATTTAAAAGATAAAATTTTAAAAATATATGATATTGATGAAGTTTCTGTTACTTCAAACAATACAAACAAAGAAGAAGCGTTATCTGCATTAGAGGTTCTCGGATTTGTTCGTAAACAATCAGAAAAAATTGTAGACAAAGTATTAAGCGAGGACTCCACACTAAGCGTAGAGGATATCATAAAACGTTCGCTTAAAAATTTGTAAAGTTTGAAAAAAAGGGCAAAATTATATCTTAAATTATTATTTAAGGCAACCATTGTATTAGTTGTTTTTTTTGGGGCTACAGAAACTTCCTATGCTCAAAATACTAATGAAAACGAACAAGAAATAGATTCTGTAAAAACAGGTGTTGCTTTAGGGAAATTAAAATTAGGGAATCCTGATAGTATTGTTTCTAAATATACCTATGACCCTAATTTAGATTATTACATTTATACAGAAACGGTAGGAGAATTTGATGTTAGTTATCCTATTATATTAACACCTAAACAATACTACAAATTAGTAAGAGAAGAAGGAATGAAATCCTACTTCAAAGAAAAGATTGATGCTTTTTCTGGAAAAAAAGACGGTAGTGAAGAAGCTAGAAAAAATCTATTACCTAATTTTTATGTTAATAATGATTTTTTCGAATCAATATTTGGAGGTAATACTATAGAGGTGATACCACAAGGTTCGGTGGCTATGGATTTAGGGGTTATTTTAAATAAAAATGACAACCCAGCATTATCACCTAGAAATAGGGGTTTTATCCCTTCTTTTGATTTTGATCAGCGTATTAGTTTAAGTATGCTGGGTAAAGTGGGAGAACGTTTGCAAGTAACCGCTAATTATGATACCGAGGCTACTTTTGATTTTCAGAATTTAGTAAAATTAGACTATGCTCCAACAGAAGACGATATACTTCAAAAAATAGAAATAGGAAATGTTAGTATGCCTTTAAACAGCTCTTTAATACAAGGAGCTCAAAGTTTATTTGGATTTAAAACACAATTGCAATTTGGGAAAACAACAGTAACGGCAGTTTTTGCTGATCAAAAGTCACAACAAAATACAGTTGTAGCGCAAGGCGGAGGAACTGTAAACGAGTATTCTTTAACAGCGCTAGATTATGATGAGGATAAACACTTTTTCTTATCGCAATACTTTAGAGATAATTATGATAAGGCATTAGAAAAATATCCATACATACAAAGTCAAGTACAAATTACAAGATTAGAAGTTTGGGTAACTAATAGAAGTCAACAAACTCTAAACGTTAGAAATGTTGTGGCTATA
>CALHVB010000081.1 GCA_938039345.1 uncultured Sediminicola sp. | reverse complement strand
TATTCTAAAACTTTAACACCATTTAACCAGTGTTCAACATGATTGTTTTTAGAAATAATATGAGCAGTATTCCATTCTCCAATAGGTTTTACAGGTTTGTTTACATCTGCTTTTATTAAATCGTACAAAGAAGAAATGGTTCTACTACCTTCATGATTTCCTTTTTTAGCATCTGGATGTTTAGCATCGTCTAAAATCTGATATTCTAAACCTATAGATGAACCTGGTCCTTTATTAATATTAGTATCTACATAATATTTTATACCACTATTTGCTCCCTCGGTAAGTTTAAAATCTACTTTAAGTTCAAAATCGCCATATAATTCTTTGGTAACAATATCTCCACCTGCATTAGACTCTTTACCACCACTTGCTAATACTGTTAATTCTCCGTTATTAATCTCCCAACCACTTTTTGGAAAATTGTCTAATCTAGCTCCTTGCCACCCGTTAGAGGTTTTACCGTCCCATAACAATTGCCATCCATTTTTCTTTTCATTAATAGTTAGTTCGTTTTTTGTTATTACAGGATTTAAAGGTGTTTTTTTAGCATATTTAAAAATGCTATCGGTAATAATTTTAATGTTTTTCCAGTGTATTTCTGTGCCTTCCTTACTATTTTTGCCAATGCTATGCACTTGGAGTCCTATAAAACCACTTGCCGTTTTGCCATCTATTAAATACGCAGCGGGTACTCCATTTATCCATGTTTTTAAGGTGTCTTTAATGGCCTCTATCCTGTAATGGTTCCAATCGTTTTGTTTAAATGCTTTTTGCGCATTTGTGTTATTTTCTAATGTATTTAACCAGCCTCTTCTTCCTTCATCAAAAATACCTGCACTCCATGCTCTTTCAGAAGGGTCTATTTCTATTTGGTAGCCATGTACTTTACCATTTTGATAGTTTGGAAAACTATTACTACGAATTTGTATACCAGAGTTCATACTAGGATTTACCTTATAATCTAATTCTAAAATAAAATCACCATACATTTTATTACTTGTCATAAAAGAATTTGGAGTGTTTTTAACAGTGCTGCCAACTATTGCACCGTCTTTTATGGTGTAAATAGCTTTTCCTCCTTTTTGTGTCCAACCATTTAAACTCTCACCATCAAATAAATTTACCCATGGAATATCTGTTTTTTTAGTTGCTGAACAACTTTGAATCATTATAGAAAGTACTAGTATCAATATTTGATACCTTTTAAAAATAGTTTTTTTGATTTTCATATTTGGTTGTAGTTAATTAGAGCTTTAATTTTTTAACCTCTATAGTTTAGTTTCTTGAAAAATAGCTCTCTAAGTTTAAAAAAGCAAACAAATTAACAATAAATGTGTGCGCACACGAAAATAATAAATCTTTTTATTAACGTATAGTTATTACTAATATGTACTCTATATTGTTTATGATTTCATAATTTTAACATTAAAAATAGATATGGGTTTAATAAATAAGGTTGCTTATATAACTGGTGGTTCTAAAGGAATTGGTTATGCAATTGCGGAAAAATTATTAGAATTAGGGATGAAAGTAGCTATAAGTGGTAGAGATATTACTTCTTTAGAAACTGCTGCTAACTCTTTAGGTAAAAGTGCTAACATATTCTGTATTACATCCGATGTTGGTTTATTAGCAGATGAAAAGGAAGCTGTACAACAAATTATAAATAAATGGGGGCAAATAGATGTGGTTGTTGCTAATGCTGGTGTTGGGTATTTTGCTCCTGTAGATGAATTAACAGAGGAAGATTGGCTTAAAATGATAAACACAAACTTATCTGGTGCTTTTTATACGCTTAAATCTTCAGTAGAAGCTTTAAAAAAATCTAAAGGTTATTATATTACGATAGCAAGTTTAGCGGGAGCTAATTTTTTTGAAAAAGGATCAGGTTATAATGCTACTAAATTTGGGTTAGTTGGGTTTACGCAAGCTGCAATGTTAGATTTGCGAAAATACGATATTAAAGTATCTACAATAATGCCAGGTTCAGTCTCTACTGGTTTTGCTAATAATACTCCGTCTGAAAAAGACGCTTGGAAAATACAACCAGAAGATATAGGAGAACTAGTTGTAGATTTACTAAAAATGAATCCAAGAACTTTACCTAGTAAAATAGAAGTACGCCCTAAAAGGCCAGATTTAAAATAAGAGTTAAGATTTTAGTGTTATACTTCTTTCTCTTTAAAAGGAACATTAGGATTGCATATTTCTATAATAAGTCGTTTTAATTCAGATGAAAAAAGGTTTAATGTTTCTTGAGTAATATTGATGTCTTTAGTTCTGCTTCCTTTCTTTTCTTTTGTGGCAAAATTTAATAAGCCAGCATTTAAATTTTTAAAAGAAAGGATGCCTGCTTCAATAGTGCTAATTGGTTTTTTATGATTATACATTGTAGCGTAGCATAATAGCTGAAAAGCTTTGCTATAGTCGTAATAGGTAACAACGTCTTCCCAAGCAACTATTTCTACGTCTTTAGAGGCTACTTTACCAGTTTTGTAGTCTATAATTCGTAAAACGCCATCTTTCTCATCTATTCGGTCTAATTTACCTTTTAATTTTACAGGAAATGGTATTTCGGGTATTTCTATAGGAATCTCTAAATTATCTTCTAACCCTAATATTTTTATTTGATGCTTTTCTACATCTTTTAGTTCTAGTTTAAAAAAGTTTTCGATGTATTTAATAACTACATGGTAAGCAATTAAGTTTTTTCCCCTTGTTATATCTCCTTCACCATAGCTTTTTATAAAATGCTTGCTTACTATTGGCTTAATTTTAGATTGTAAATTTGTTAGTATTTCTTTGGTTAAAACAACACCTATAAATGGGGTGTACAATTCCTCTAAACTATCATGAACTATGGTACCAAAAGTATTAGCCGCAACAGTTTCTTCTACCTCAAGAGCATCATTAATTTTTAAAATATTCTTTTTATAAAAATCTATAGGGTTTCTTATGTAATTGGTTAATGATGTAGGAGAAAAACCTTTTTGAGCATAAGAATTTATAAGCCCCATTAGGCTTTCATTTTTTGTAATTACTTCTGTGCTCTTTGTTATAGGTTTTATATCTGGCGATGCTATTATCTCTGTAATATCATTTAATCTATTTTTATCTGTTAGCATTTGAGAAATTAATCTACTTTTTTCCCCGCCTTCTAATACATCTGGTTCTGTATTGTAAAGAATATAAATATTTTTAGCACGTTGTAATAATCTATAGAAATGATAGGTATATACAGCATCTTTTTCTTTGTAAGTAGGTAATCCAAAATCTTGCTTAATATCATAAGGTATAAATGAATTATTGCTTTTTCCGGAAGGTAAAATGCCTTCGTTTACAGAAGTAATAATTACAGTTTCAAAATCTAGGTTTCTACTTTCTAACATTCCCATTACTTGTAAACCTTCTAAAGGTTCTCCTTTAAAGTCTAAAGTTTCGGAAGATAATAGTTCTCTGTAAAGGCTATAAAGAGCTTTTAAATCGCTAACAAAAGAATGCTCTTTTATGAGTTCTTTTAGTTGGTTAAATAGCGTGTAAAAACGATATAAGTATTCTAACTCTAAAGAATTTTCATCTGCAGAAAATTTTTCTTTTAAGGCTAAAATAATTGCTAGGCATTTATCTATAAAAACAGAAGAGTTAACAGTCTCGTTAAAAAATAGAAGAGAGATATGTTCTTTATCGTTTAAACTATCTTCTATTCTCTCTGTGTTTAAAAAAATCCAATTTTTACTTTTTATATTATGAGTTAAAATAGAAGCGTTATTTTCCTTTTCTTTAGTTAATAAAACATGTAAGTAAGGATGCGATAAAAAAGAAAGTACATTTTGATAGAACCAGCCTTGTGGTTCTTTTTTTAAGTATAAATTAAAAAAGTCTGAAAATAAACTAGCTAGAGGTGTTTTATATAACTCATAACCCATGGTAACATTTACACGCTCTATTTCTTTAGGAATAGAGTTTATTAATGGGTTTAATAGGTTTTCGTCTCCTAGAACAACAGCTGTATTTTTAAGCAATTGTGGATTGTTTTTTTTTAGTTTAGTGAGTATTTCTCCAACATATTTTGCTTGCGCTATATTTTTAGGAACACCTATTATTTTAATGTCTTTTTTAGATAAATAATTTCTTTTTAATCCCTTTAGAGGGTTCTCCTTATAGTAATTCCAAGTGTTTTTATGTTGCCTAATAAAGAAGCCAGCATCATGTATATAATCGTTTACAAAATAAGGGTCGTTATCCCAATAGATATCAGCAGCAGAATTTTTTATTGTTTTCTGTATAATTGTAGATTCAGCATTGTTTAAGGCATTAAAACCAATAAAAATGTGTGTCTTTGTTTTGTTTTCTTCAAGGTAAACGTCTAGTTTTTCGCATGCCTGTCTGTAAACTAAACCTTGATGTCCACTAGTTTTCTTTAATAGGTTTTGATTAAATGTCGTATAAAGTTCTTTTAGATTTTTCCAGAAATAAATGTAATCCTGTATCATTTTTGTTTTCTCTTTCTGTAAAGACCAATGATTAAGTTCTTGTACATCTGAGAGGTAAGAGAATATCTGATTAGGTTCTATTAAGTAACGGTCTATTTCATTAAAATCTTGTAATAGGGTTTGTCCCCATTTAGAAAAAGCATAGAAGCTATCTTTCTCTTCGTTATTTATTTTTAAGTATGCATTATAGAGTTCAAATAGCTGCTGTGTATTTGTTGCATAAGATAGCTCTGCTATTTTCTCTACAAAGGTTTCAATACTATAAATTTCTGGTAAAAAATTTGTTTTTAAATTTGTTTTAGCAATACTTTTTTTTAAAAAAGTTCCAGCTCTTTTGCTGGGCAGTACAAAAACAATATTCTCTATTGTATTATATTGCTCTTTAACTTCCTCTAAAACTTCTTCAAGAAAACTTTTCATATTTAAAAATAAAAAAAGCTCCGCAATTGCGGAGCTTTAATATTATAATTGAGTTTTTATTTTCTTAGAATTATTTTACTAAGTTAATTTCAACTCTTCTGTTTTGTGCTCTACCAGATCTAGTTTTGTTAGTAGCGATAGGCTTATCTTCACCGTAACCAATAGCAGTTAATCTATCAGCACCAATACCTCTAGCGATTAAGAAATCTCTAACTGAATTTGCTCTAGAATCAGATAACTTTTGGTTTAAAGAAGCACTACCAACACTATCAGTGTGACCTTCAACTGTAAACTTAGCAGTTGGGTACTCAGCTAATATAGTAATGATGTCTACCATAACCGCAGTAGATTCTGCTTTGATTGAAGACTTACCAGTATCAAATAAGATAGTTCTAGCGTAGTCATTTAATTTTTTCTGAACTTCTTCAGTTACTTCAGGACAACCGTTGTTAGCAACAGGACCAGCAACATCTGGACAAGCATCGTCTTTATCTAAAACGCTATCTCCGTCTTTATCTGCCCAAGGACATCCGTTGTTAGCAGCAGGACCAGCTTCGTTAGGACAAGTATCATCACCATCAGCAACACCGTCACCATCAGCATCTGGACAACCAGCTAAAGCAGCTATACCAGCAACAGAAGGACATTTATCGTCACCATCAACGATACCATCACCGTCAGAATCAGGACATCCGTTTAATTCTTTAGTTCCAGCTTCATTAGGACAAGCATCTTTGCTATCCTCGATACCATCACCATCAGCATCTGGACATCCGTTGAAAGCCTCTAAACCAGCAACCTCAGGACAAGCGTCATCTTTGTCGAATATACCATCACCATCAGTATCAGTTCCACCAAATTTAATAGCTATACCAGCTAAATGTTGGAAATGAGGCGCTAAGTAATCTTCGAAAGCATGCTTATAGTTAGATTGTAATGTTAATCCAATGTTATCATTGAACCAAATGTTAACACCAACACCACCATTAGCAGTACCAGCTCCAATTTCATCTATCCAAGTGTAACCACCACCTATTTCTACGAAAGGATCAATTACAGTATTTTTTAAGAAGTTGTATTTAATTGTACCATCGATACCATAGTAAGATAAATCGTCTACTGAAGTATCTCCCCATTTATCAATTCTATTTAAAGAACCTCTAACTCCTACAGAGAATCCAGTACCAACAGACTTAGATACCGCAATGTAAGATAGAGATGGTAAAATGTTCCAGTGGTCAGTTGCATTAAATAATTCGTTTCCAAAAGAGCTCCCTGGGAAGTCACCTGTTGGGTACACGTCTACTGCATTGACACCAAAACTAATCTGCCATGGATTGTTCTCGTCTTGCGCGTGTATGTTGTTTATACCTACTACAAGTAAGGCTACAACTAATAATTTGCTAAGATGTTTCATTTATTAAAATTTTAAGTTTAAGTGTTTATTAGCTGCAAATGTAAGTTGTTAATATTTATTAACAAAATCAATTTCTTTTTTTTTTAAGTCTTGATATTTTTTGCTTTTACAGCAGTCTATCGAGGTTTTGTGTTTTTTGTCGATATAATTATGGATTTTCCTTAAGGAATAAGAACTAAAGATATTTCTTCGTTTATATATACAATAATCTTATTTTTAATAACATAGCCCATTTTTTCATATGCACTAGCATAGGTGTTAATTTGGTTTTTATAGGCATCATTTTTTTGTCCCGTTTTATAATCTATTATGGTTACGTTACTATTGTCTATAATTACTCTATCTGGTCGTAATACAATTCCTTTTTCTGTAATTATATCTCTTTCATTTAAAATTTTAACATCGGTTTTATAAAATTTTTTTAATTCTGGATGATTAATTATAGTATAAATCTTTTCTTTTATGCTTAAAGATTCTTCAGTAGCTATATTTCCATTTCTAACAGATGATAAAATTGTTTGTTCTATATCTTTTTCTGTCTTTATAAAAGATAACAATTGGTGTAATGTATTTCCTTTAACAATAGCTTCTTCTTTACTTGTACCCCATATAGCACCCGAGTTTGTTAGTATTTTAAAACTAGGGTTTTCCTTGTGGGTATATAAATAAGGTATAGTATGTTTTAGTTTGCTTGTTTTTTCTTCACTATTGTTGATAGGAAGTTCCCCAAATGAGTAGTTGGGTTTATTAGCATCCCAAATATTTATTTGTTTTAAATAATGAATAAATAACCCTGAATAATATTCGGTTTTATGATCTCCTTTTGGGGTAATATTTTTTTCGGTAATTATATACAGAGCTTTTTCTGCTCTTGTAAGGGCAACATATAATATATTAAAAGCATCTAGTTCTAGTTTATTTTGCTCATCGTTATATATGTTCTCTGCAAGCTCTCCATAATTTTTAACTTCTTGTTTTTTGTCTATTAAGATAGCGTTAAGGCTATTGAATGGTGTTTCTTCTACAGGTAGCCATAGTTTAGGTTCTATTTCTTCGTAAATGTAAGTATTAGCATAGGGAAAAATAACGATAGGAAATTCTAATCCTTTGGATTTATGTACAGTCATCATCTGTATAGCTTCGGTATTCTCTGGTGCGGTAATACTAAGTCTATCTTTTTGTTTTTCCCAATAGGATAAAAAAGTATGAGAACCAGCTCCTTCTTTTTGTTCTACATCTAATACTGTATCCATTAAATAATTAATATAAGCATCGGATTCCGTTACAAGATTAAATTTTTTTATAGCATATTCCAATCCATCAAATACAGATATTTTTTTTAATATATCGGTATCAAAAGCATAATTTGTTTTTAATAATGTATCTAGATTATTTAAATGAGTATTAATAAAATTATGTTTCTCATTTGGAGCTAAAAAAAGAAGAATATTGTATTTAATTTCTTGATTTTCTGTATTGGTATTGTATTGTAAAAGGTTAATTAAAAAAGAAATCTTAGGATTGTTTTTTAGTAATAGTGTTTCAGAAGATATTATAGGGATATTATGCTGCATTAAAAAGTTGGCTAATAATATTCCGTGCTTCTTCTTTCGTGTTAAAATGCATATATCGCCTAGTTTAAAGTTATTTGCTTTAACGTCTTTAATCGTATCTAAAATTTTGAAGCAGTAATCTTCATCTATGGTGTTAGAATTGTTTTCTATAAAGTTAATATCAACAAAGCCTCCTTTTTTAGGATTCGTTTTTTGCTTGTTTCCGTCTAGAAATAATTGCTTGTATTTTTCATGATTTAAAAAAATACTGGTGCTAGAAAAAAAGGCATTATTAAATTTTATTATTTCTTCATGACTTCTGTAATTAGCGGGTAAATTTTCTGTTTTTGGAGTTATAACAAAAGGATTAGTGTCGTTGTTTACAAGATTTAAAAATTGTTCGGCTTTACCACCTCGCCATCTATATATAGCTTGCTTAGTATCCCCAACTAAAAGTAAAGACCCTTTGTTTTCTTCTAAGTCTTCACCTTCTAATGCGTTACTAACCAAAGGAATTAAATTATTCCATTGCATTTCTGATGTATCCTGAAATTCATCTATAAAAAAATGTTGGTATTTTTCTCCCAGTCTTTCATATATAAACGGAGTAGGCTGGTTCTTAATTTCATTAGATATAATGGAATTAAAAGAAGAGATAGGTAATAAGTCTTGTTCTAGCTCTAAGTTTTTTATTTCTTGTTGTATAGCACTTAATAGTGTTAAGGGTACTATGTTTTTGTAGCTGTTTTTTAAAAATAATATCTGGTATACAAATTTTTTAATTGTGCTATAAAGAGGTAATATTTCATTAGATATTGCTTCCGCGTTATCAGATACATTTTTCTTTAATATGTTAGTACTAGCTAAATTTTCTTCTAGTTTATTTGCGTACAAAGAATTACTTAACTCACCAGCTATAATTTTTTTAAAATGATTAGGAAGTGTTTCTCTTGGAAAATCAGAATGGTCTAGATTATACTTATCTATTATAGCTAAAACAGTATGAGCTATTTCGATAGCTTTTGCTGTAAGATTTTTTATTTCTAATAGGATGCTTTTTTTTAATGTAATAAACTCATCAATGGTTTTATGTTCTATTTTTTTTAGATGTTGTTCATTAGTTTCATTAAAAAGTAGTTTTCCTATTTTATTAAGGTCAAAAGAAATATCCCAGCTTTTGTCTTGATCTATTTTTTCTAGTGCAAATTCTAATAATACATTAGTTAGTTTTTCATCTGTGCCAGCTTTATAAATAAGTTTAGAAATGGCTTCACTTAATAAAAGGTCTGTATCTAAAACAACTTCAAAATTCTGAGGAATTTTTAAATCTTTTGCAAAAGTGCGAATAAGTCTGTGTGTAAATTTATCTATAGTAGAAACATCAAAGTAAGCATAGTTGTGTAATATTTCTTTAAGGGTAGTAGTGGCTTTCTTTTTTAATTCTTCTGGATCAATAGCTAATTCTGTAACGATGGCCATAAACATAGGAGATCCATTTTTAACAGTATCTGTTTTACTAAACTCAAATAAGCTACCAAGAATTCTCTGTTTCATTTCATTTACAGCTTTGTTTGTAAATGTAATAGCTAGAATGTGGCGATAATTTTTTCTGGATTTCGACGAAAGAATAATTTTAAGATATTCTTTCGTAAGCGTATAGGTCTTTCCAGAACCAGCAGAAGCATTATATATTTTATAAGTAGCGTTCAGCACTATTTTATTTGCAAAATAAGGATTCTTAGGCAGTTCTTAACAAATTATTAATTGAAATTGTTTGATAATATCGTAAATTTGAATAACAATATTAATTAACTAAAAAACAATATAAACATGGCTTTTGAATTACCAAAACTACCTTATGCATATGATGCATTAGAACCACATATTGATGCAAGAACAATGGAAATACACCATTCTAAACATCATAACGGTTATACAACTAAATTAAATGCTGCTATTGAAGGAACAGATTTAGAAGGAAAGTCAATAGATGATATTATTACAGGATTAGATATGTCTAACGGAGCTGTACGTAATAATGGAGGTGGTTTTTACAACCATTCTTTATTTTGGGAAGTTATGTCGCCTAACGGAGGAGGTACACCATCTGGAGAATTAGCAGAAGCAATAAATGCTGCTTTTGGTTCTTTTGAAGATTTTAAAGCTGCTTTTTCTACAGCTGCAGCAACAAGATTTGGTTCTGGATGGGCATGGTTATGTGTTCATAAAGGAGGAAAAGTAGAAGTTTGTTCTACTCCAAATCAAGATAATCCATTAATGCCAGATACTGGTTGTGGAGGATTTCCAATTTTAGGTTTAGATGTATGGGAACATGCTTATTACTTAAATTATCAAAATAGAAGACCAGATTATATAGGTGGTTTTTTTAATGTAATTAATTGGGAAAAAGTATCAGCGTTATACGCTTCAAATAAATAAGCATACTTAATAATAATATGATAGCCACTTAGTTAACACTAAGTGGCTATTTTTTTTGTTCATTTTTAAAAATAGAAAAGGGTAGAGAAGTCTCTACCCTTTTCATCCCAAATCTTACCATAAACTTAACCTACTTATGCTATGGCGATACTAAATTACTGGTATTGTGTTAAATAACAAAGGAATTTTAAGAGTTTTTATAATTTTTCTATTAAAAATAGTTGTTATAAAATTGAAAAAACGAATATATTTAGCGGTAATGCATTGATTACCAGAAATGAAAAAGACAGAGTAACACTCTGTCTTTTTCCCCCAAATCTTACCATGAACTTAACCTACTTATGCTATGGTTCTCCAAAGGTATGGCAATAGTCTTTTTCTAGAAAAGGTTTTAGACCAATACCTATATATTAAGATGAAATACTTTTAATAAATATTAAGATTACAATAAAAAAAGAATAAGATTACAAATATGTATTTTTTGTATAAAAAATGCCTTCGATAAATTAAATTACCAAAGGCATTTAGCTTGTAAATTACGTTCTACTTATTTAACAACTAATATGTTATCTGTAGAAGTAGGATTTAAAGGACAGAAATAAACATACTCACCTTTTTTTAGTACTGTAGGCTTAGAAACTTGTTTTTTTCCTGTAGCTACTGCTTCAGTTACATATGCAGTTTGTATGTGGTTTTTTGGATTGCTAAGGTCTTTTCCCTTTTGCACTAATACAAAACCAACATTGTGATCTACGGCATTGTTAGAAATTTCGAAAATGTATGTTCCTTCCGATACTGTTATTTGTTTTTGTGTAAATTCACCAGACGTTTGTTCTAAAGAAATAACTTTAGAAGTTTCTTTCATCATTTTGTCTTGCGCAGTTCCAGAGAATACTACTCCTACTACAAATACGATTGCTAAAATTGCTTTTTTCATTTTAATTTAAAGTTTATATAATAATTAATTTAATTTTTCAAATTGTTTAATTTGATATTGCAAAGGTCATATACAATTGGTTCTATTTAATTGTCTGTATTTCCCTTTTTATAGCCAATATTTCCCTTGTTTATTTTATAGAGATAAAAGGCCTTTCCGCATCACAATAAAAATCGTGATGGTATTTTTGTTCACAATGTGTTTTTGAGTCTTTTGTCTTTATAATATTCTTTTCTGCTTTGCTAAAGATTTCAATTAAATTGAAAATAGATATATTTCTTTTTTCCATCTTATCATTATTTTTAATTACAGTACAAATATGCGATAGCATTAAGAGTATTTGTTAGGCACAATTTCCTATTCGCTAGGCAAAACTTCCTTTAGTTTTATTTTATGTTTGTTTTTAGATGTATGCTGTAATATTTTAAAAGTAAAATTTTAAGGTTAACCATGTTTTTTGGGTTGTTTGTAGTACTTTCTTGTTTATACTTAGGGGGATTAAACGAGCTAAATAGCTAATTTTGTTGAAACAAAAGTGTTAATCTCCATGTTAAATTTTTTTGATAACTATTAATTAGCTAAAATTGTTGGTATTAATTGTAATTTATAGAGATGATGAAAGAATATGAAGAAGTGGTACATAAATATTATAGCACATTAAAAGTTAATGGTTTGCCCTCCTCTTGGGATATATATAGCACTTATTTTAGTAAGTTATGTTATAATTATAAAGATGTACAATTATTAACAGATTTGGCTGATAAAAATAATTGGACTCACGTATTAGATTTAAATAATGATTTAATAAATAAGGAGCAAGTTATTGTTGTAACAGATGCAGAATTAAACATTGTTCATGCAACCAAAAATATACATGCTATGAATGGGTATATGCCAGATGAGATTATAGGTAAAAAACCAAAAATGTTTCAAGGGGTGGGAACATCTAAAGAAACTACAGCTTACATTTCTAAAGCGGTTAAAAATAAATCTTCTTTTGAAGCTACTATATTAAACTACAGAAAAGATGGTACTCCATATAATTGTTATATAAAAGGAAGTCCTGTTTTTAATGAAAAAGGAAAGCTTATTAACTTTATAGCCTATGAAAGAGAAGTGGCTTAAAATTAAGTGTTCATAAATATAAAACCCTGCAATATTATAATATTGCAGGGTTTTATATTTATTTAAAAGTATATTATTAAACTTCTGTTACTCTAAGGGTATTAACCATACCTTTAGTTTTTATAGGCATAGCAGCTAAACTAATAACCATATCGCCTTTTTCTAAGAAGCCTTTTTCTGTTGCCATTTTATTTACATCTTCTACAGTATCATCTGTAGACACATATTTATCATAATAAAAAGCCCTAACACCCCATAATAAATTTAGTTGTGTTAAGATTCTTTTGTTAGATGTAAAGACTAAGATATGTGCATTTGGTCTCCAAGCAGATACTTGGAAAGCAGTATACCCACTATTTGTTAAGGTAGAAATTGCTTTTGCATTAATTTCGTTAGACATTAGTGCAGCATGGTAACATACAGATTTTGTAATATACCTTTTTGTTTTTATGTGTGGCGGCTCGTGTGGTACTTTAATTAAACTAGAACCTTCTACGGTTTGTAAAATACTTGCCATTTTCTCTATTACTTCTACAGGGTAATTACCAACAGAAGTTTCTCCTGATAGCATTACAGCATCAGCACCATCCATTACAGAGTTAGCAACATCATTAACTTCTGCTCTAGTAGGTGTAAGGCTAGTAATCATAGTTTCCATCATTTGCGTAGCAATAATTACTGGAATTCTAGCTTTTTTAGCCCTTAGTACTAATTGTTTTTGAATTAAAGGAACTTCTTGTGCAGGAACCTCAACTCCTAAATCACCTCTAGCTACCATAAGCCCATCGCAATAAGAAACAATTTTATCTATGTTTTCTACAGCTTCAGGTTTTTCTATTTTAGCTATAATTGGAATTTTTTCGTCTGTATGCTCTTTTATTAAATTTTGAAGATCTATTAAATCTTGGCTAAAACGAACAAAAGAAAGAGCTATCCAATCTACTTTTTTAGAAATGGCAAAAATAGCATCTTTAACATCTTTTTCTGTAAGCGCAGGAAGAGAGATGTTTGTATTAGGTAAGTTAACTCCTTTTTTAGATTTTAAAGGACCACCTTGTATTACTTTAGCCTTTACTTCGTTTTCTTTGTTTGTAGAAAGTACTTCAAACATTAATTTTCCGTCATCTAAAAGAATGTTTTCTCCAGCTTTTACATCTTTAGGAAAAGAAGCATAATTCATATACACTCTTTCGGCATTACCTTCAAAAGGTTCACCTGTAACAAATGTTATTTCATCACCAGGAGCAACAACCACTTCTGCAGCCATTACACCAACTCTAAGTTTTGGGCCTTGTAAATCTGCAAGTATAGAAGTATGCACTTCTAGTTCTTCGTTTAATTCTCTAATAATATTGATGCGTTCAGTAACATCACTATAATCTGCATGAGAAAAGTTGATTCTAAAGACATTTACCCCAGCAAGGATCATATCTCTCAACACATCTTTTTTACTAGTAGCAGGTCCTAGAGTTGCTACTATTTTAGTTTTTTTGTTACTTGGCATTCTGTTAAAAAATTAAATTATTTTTAGATTTTAGTTTGGTTACTTCAATAGAATAAGCTGTAATTATTTCAGGTATCATTAAAAGTTTTTTTACAATGTCTTCTGTTTCTTCTACTGCTTGTTCAATTTTAATAAAGTAATCTACTTCTTTATATTCTGGCACTAAGAAATGGGTTGTATATGTTAATTCATTACTAAACAACCCTTCTTGTTTTTTGCTTTCTTTTTCTACACTTGTATTTATAATTAATGTCCAATAAGCATCATTAAATGTGTCTTTCCATTCAAAAAAAGGAAAAGATACATTTTCAGAAAAATCTAAATCAATAGGAGCTCTATTTAATTTAGATGTTAGTTGTTTATTAATCAAATATGCTATAGAATAATCTTCTAAACTACTATGTATAGCAATAAGTGTGTATGAACTTTCATAAAAATCTTCAGAAATTTTGTGTATTGCCGACATATCCTTTTATGAATCGGTAAATATATAATTAAAAATGTAGTTTGCCTAGTTATATACTGGGATTAAACGCATCGTTTTTTACGAAAACGTTTGAATTTAACAAATCTCTTACGATTTGTCTATTTTATTCTGTAATGCAAAATAAGCTCTTTTAGAAGCGGTCTCTTCTGCCTTTTTTTTAGAGGTGGCTCTTGCCTTTGCAACTATGGAATCTCCAATCGAAAGTTTTACAGCAAAATGTTTTAGTGGGTCATTTCCTGTGTCTTCATAAACATCATAATTAAATGTCTTTTTTTGTTTTTGGCACCACTCTATTACTAGGCTTTTATAGCTAATAACTTTTCCTTCTAATTGTTCTATGTTTACATAGGGTTTTATAACACTATTGTATAGAAATTTTTCGCAATATTTATAACCTCTATCTAAATAAATGGCTCCAACTAGAGCTTCAAAAACATTACCATGAATATTATCTCCAAAGTGAGATTTAGGAATTCTACTTTCTACAAATTGTATAAGGTTTAGATCTTTGCCCAACTCGTTAAGGTGTTCTCTACTTACAATTTTAGAACGCATTTTAGTTAGGTAGCCTTCGTCTCCCGTAGGTACTTCGGCATATAAATATTTAGAAATAATAGTACCTAACATAGCATCGCCTAAGAATTCTAGGCGCTCATAGTTCATGGGGTTTCCGTTAACATCCTTTTTGTTAGCGGATCTGTGTAGAAATGCTTTTTTGTAAATCTTTAAGTTTTTAGGCTTAAAGCCTAAAATTTTTCGAATACCCCAAAAAAAATCCCCATCCTCTTTAGAATGGGAATTAAATATGTTTGAGGTAATTTTCATAAATTAACTTAATTTTTTTAGCACAACACAAGCGTTATGTCCGCCAAACCCAAAAGTATTACTCATGGCAACCTTAATATCTCTTTTTTGAGCTTTATTAAGAGTTAAGTTTAAACTAGGGTCTATATTTTCATCTATTGTTGAGTGGTTAATTGTTGGAGGTACAATACCGTGCTCCATAGCTAATATAGATGCTATTGCTTCTATAGCTCCGGCAGCTCCTAACAAATGACCAGTCATAGATTTTGTAGAGTTTATATTTATGTTGGCAGCATGTTCTCCAAATACTTTAGAGATTGCTTTTAATTCTGCAACATCTCCTAAAGGGGTAGAGGTACCGTGTGTATTAATAGCATCTACGTCTTCAGGTTTTAAGCCTGCATCTCTTAAACAGTTTTCCATTACGCGTACAACACCAACTCCTTCTGGGTGTGGCGCCGTCATATGGTGGGCGTCACTAGAAAGACCACCACCTGCAACTTCTGCATATATTTTAGCTCCTCTTGCTACAGCATGTTCGTATTCTTCTAATACTAAAGCTCCGGCGCCTTCTCCTAAAACAAAACCATCTCTATTAGCATCAAAAGGTCTAGATGCAGTTTCTGGACTTTCGTTTCTTGTAGATAGGGCATGCATAGCACTAAAACCACCCATACCTGCAATAGTAACAGCAGCTTCGCTACCTCCAGATACAATAACATCGCAATGCCCTAAACGAATATAGTTTAAAGCGTCAATCATAGCATTTGCAGAAGAAGCACAAGCAGATACAGTAGTATAGTTAGGTCCCATAAAGCCATGCTTTATAGAAATGTTCCCTGGTGCAATATCTGCAATCATTTTAGGGATAAAGAAAGGGTTAAATTTTGGTGTGCCGTCACCAGCAGCAAAATTTAAAACTTCATTTTGGAATGTTTCTAAACCACCTATTCCTGCTCCCCAGATAACACCAACACGATATTTATCTATTTTTTCTAAATCTAATCCAGAATCTAGAATAGCTTCATCGGAAGATATCATTGCGTATTGTGCAAACCGATCCATTTTACGAGCATTTTTTCTGTCAAAATGATCTAATGGATTGTAGTTTTTAAGTTCACAAGCAAATTTAGTTTTGAATTTTTCGCTATCGTAATAAGTTACAGGAGCACATCCACTTTTTCCATTTACTAATCCATCCCAATATTCTTCAATATTGTTACCTATTGGTGTTAAAGCACCTAAACCAGTAACTACAACTCGCTTTAATTGCATTGAACTATAATTTTTAATTTATATATCTAATTATGTAAACTGTAAAGTAAAAAAAATATCCATGCGGAACTAATACCGCATGGATAATTTATAATCTTTTGCAAGGAAACATAATTACTTTGCTTCTTCGATATAACTTATTGCTTGACCAACTGTTGCTATATTTTCTGCTTGATCGTCTGGGATTTGAATATCAAATTCTTTTTCAAATTCCATAATTAATTCAACAGTGTCTAAAGAATCTGCTCCTAGGTCGTTTGTAAAGCTTGCCTCAGCTACTACTTCATTTTCATCAACACCTAATTTATCAACGATAATAGCTTTTACTCTTGATGCAATGTCTGACATAATAATATTAGTTTTAAAAATTTAATTGATGGCAAAAATAAAAAACTTATAGTTTAATAGCACTATTTGTCGATAAAATGTCTCTTTTTTTAATTGATTTTATAGCAATAGTGTTAATTTCGCCCATGAATACAGGGATAAATCACTAATAAATTTTATGAAAAGTATCGTTCTTTTTGCTTCAGGATCAGGTTCTAATGTAGAAAATATAGGAAATTACTTTAAAAACGACCCAAATATTAACATTTCTTGTGTTCTTACCAACAAAAGAGATGCTAAAGTAATAGATAGGTGTAATAGGTTGGGTATAAATGCATTATATTTTAATAAGACAGCATTTACAAAAACAAGTTGTGTTTTAGATATTTTAAAAACATTTAATCCAGATCTTATTGTTTTAGCAGGGTTTTTATGGAAAATTCCAGAAAATTTAATTCAAAATTTCCCTAATAAAATAATTAATGTACACCCTGCTTTATTACCTAAATATGGAGGTAAAGGAATGTACGGTATGCACGTACATGCATCTGTAAAAGAAAATAAAGAAGAAGAAACAGGCATTACGATACACTATGTAAATGAAAACTATGACGAGGGAGCAATTATAAAACAAGCCAAGACTGCAGTTTTACCAGAAGATACGGCAGAAGATATTGCACAAAAAGTACATGCCTTAGAATATGAATATTTTCCTAAAGTAATTAAAACATTACTTAATGCATAAAGCGCAGGTACATATATATACAGATGGTGCTGCTCGTGGTAATCCAGGGCCAGGAGGATATGGTATTGTAATGGAATGGGTTGGTAAACCCTATAAAAAAGAGTTTGCAGATGGTTTTAAACACACAACCAATAACCGTATGGAGCTTTTGGCTGTTATAGTTGCATTACGGAAGCTTAAAAATAAAGGAACCAATGTTATTGTATTTACAGATTCTAAATATGTAGTAGATGCTGTAGAAAAAAAATGGTTAGAGCGTTGGGAAAGAACTTCTTTTAAAGACAAAAAAAACCCAGATTTATGGAAAATGTTTTTGGTAGAATACAGAAAACATAATGTTTTATTTAAATGGATAAAAGGACATAATAATCATCCGCAAAATGAAAGATGCGATGCACTGGCCGTTGCAGCTTCTAAAGCACAACAATTGAAAGAAGATACTGGCTTTGTTCCTAATAAAAAATAAGATTAAAACAATTGATGTTTAAGAGTTAATTCTTTTTTAATTCTTGGTTAGATACTCAAAAAACTTACCCTTATATTTGCACCTTAATTACATTATTTAATGGGTAAACTTTTAATTGTTGGTAGTGTTGCTTTTGATGCTATTGAAACCCCTTTTGGGAAAACAGACAAAATTTTAGGAGGAGCAGCTCCATTTATAGCTTTAGCAGCATCTCAGTTTAACATAGATTCTGCTATAGTTTCTATTGTAGGAGAAGATTTTCCTCAAGAATACTTAGACTTATTAAAATCTAAAAATGTAGATATTTCCGCTATTGAAGTTGTTAAAGGAGGAAAAACTTTTTTTTGGAAAGGAAAATACCATAACGATTTAAATACAAGAGATACCCTAATTACAGAGTTAAACGTTTTAGGAGATTTTTCTCCTATAGTTCCAGAAAATTATAAAAATGCAGATATTGTTATGTTAGGAAACTTACATCCTAGCGTACAAATGAGTGTTATAAATCAAATGGAAGAAAAGCCTAAGCTAATTGCTTTGGATACTATGAATTTTTGGATGGATAATGCACTCGATGAGCTTTTAAATGTAATAAAACATATAGATGTTATTACTATTAATGATGAAGAAGCAAGGCAATTAACAGGAGAATATTCTTTGGTTAAAGCAGCAGCTAAAATTCAGGAAATGGGACCTAAGTATGTAGTTATAAAAAAGGGTGAGCACGGTGCTTTATTATTTCATAAGAATGATATTTTCTTTGCACCAGCATTACCATTAGAAGAAGTTTTTGATCCTACAGGAGCAGGAGATACTTTTGCAGGAGGTTTTTCTGGATATTTAGCAGAAACAGAGAATATTTCTTTTGATAATTTAAAAAATGCTATTATTCATGGTTCTAATTTAGCTTCGTTTAATGTAGAGCGTTTTGGAACAGAAAGAATGCAGAATTTAAAGAAGGACGAAGTAAATAAAAGATTGCTTCAGTTTAAGAAGTTAACGCAGTTTGATATCGAATTACAATAATAACATGAGCCCTGACTTTACGGGGCTTTTTTTTAATCTATAATTAAGACAAGACAATGAGTGACGCCATTAAGCACGAATGTGGAATTTCACTGATACGATTATTAAAACCATTAGAGTATTATAAAGAAAAATATGGTACAGCATTTTATGGAGTAAATAAAATGTATTTAATGATGGAAAAACAGCATAATCGTGGGCAAGACGGAGCAGGTTTTGCTAGTATTAAGTTAGATATGGAAGCGGGCGAACGTTATATGAGTAGAGTACGTTCTGCAAAAAACCAGCCAATACAAGATATTTTTGCCCAGATTAATGATAGAATTAATACTGTTATACAAGAAAACCCTTCATACGAAGATAATGTGGCACTACAGAAAAAGCATATTCCATATATTGGAGAGCTTTTATTAGGGCATGTTCGTTATGGTACTTTTGGTAAAAATAGTATTGAAAGTGTTCATCCGTTTTTAAGACAAAACAATTGGATGCACCGTAACCTAATTGTTGCAGGGAATTTTAATATGACTAATGTTAATGAGCTTTTTGATAGCCTTGTTAAAATAGGTCAGCATCCAAAAGAAATGGCAGATACAGTTACTGTCATGGAAAAAATAGGTCACTTTTTAGACGATGCAGTTGCAAAATTATATAAGCAAATAAAAAAGGAAGGCTATAATAAGTTAGAAGCTTCTCCTATAATTGCCGAAAGATTAAATGTAGCTAAAATTCTTAGGAGAGCATCTAAAAATTGGGATGGCGGTTATGCAATGGCAGGATTATTAGGTCATGGAGATTCTTTTGTACTTCGTGATCCATCAGGGATTAGACCAACTTACTACTACCAAGATGATGAGGTGGTTGCCATAGCTTCTGAAAGACCAGCAATACAAACTGTTTTTAATGTTAGTTATGATGATATTAAAGAGCTAGAGCCTGGGCACGCAATTATAACTAAAAAGGATGGAAGCGTTTCTATAAAAAAGATTATAGAACCAAGAGAAAGAAAGGCATGTTCTTTTGAACGTATCTATTTTTCTAGAGGAAGTGATAAAGAAATATACCAAGAGCGTAAAGAATTAGGAAAACTTCTTTTTCCTCAGATTTTATCTTCTATAGATAACGATATTAAAAACACAGTGTTTTCATATATACCAAATACAGCAGAAACATCGTTTTTTGGTATGGTTAAAGAAGCGCAGAACGACCTTAATAGAAAAAAAGAAGCACAGATTTTAGCTTTGGGAGCTAAAATTACATCAGAACAACTACATGATATATTAGAAGTACGTCCTAGGATAGAAAAAGTAGCTATTAAAGATGCAAAGCTTAGAACCTTTATTACACAAGATAGTAGTAGAGATGATTTAGTTGCTCATGTTTATGATATCTCATATGGTTCTGTAAAGAAAGGAGATAATTTAGTTATTATAGATGATAGTATTGTAAGAGGTACTACATTAAAGAAGAGTATTCTTAAAATTTTAGATAGGTTACATCCAAAGAAAATAATAGTTGTTTCATCTGCACCACAAATACGTTATCCAGATTGTTATGGTATAGATATGGCTAAGCTAGAAGATTTTATTGCTTTTAGAGCTGCGCTAGCTTTACATGAGGATAATAATTCAATGCATTTAGTAGAAGAAATTTATAAAAAGTGTTTAACACAAATAAATTCTAAAGATAAAGATGTAGTAAATTATGTAAAAGAGTTTTATGCGCCTTTTACTGCAGATGAAATCTCTAAAAAAACAGGAGAATTATTAAGTCCTGAAGGAATAAATGCCGAAGTTGAAATTATATATCAAACTATAGAAAATTTACATATAGCTTGTCCTAAAAATTTAGGTGATTGGTATTTTACCGGAGATTATCCTACTCCAGGAGGTAACCGTGTTGTAAATAAAGCATTTATAAATTTCTTTGAAGGAAAAAGTGAAAGAGCGTACTAATTTTTGTGCAAAAAGAGCAAAATTATGCATTTCATCGATGATTTAAGTTTTTTATCCTACTTTTTGTCGAAAAGGACTACATAGTAGTACTTTGGAGTTGCCATAGCATAAGTAGGTTAAGTTTATGGTAAGATTTGGGGTAAAAAGGTGGAAAATTTTCCACCTTTTTCATTTTCAGGCATTTCCATATTGTATTATACTACCAACAAAAGCATTTCAACCCAAAATAGAAGGCATTAATCTAATACTTTATAATAAAAAGACTTACATAACCTACTTTTGGAGAACCATAGCATAAGTAGGTTAAGTTCATGGTAAGATTTGGGGGAAAAAGGCAGAGTATTACTCTGCCTTTTTCATTTTATAGATTTTCTTACTTACAATTCTCAAAAAAGTCTTTTTTATAAATATTTATTTCCTAAGTATAAAAACAAACGATTGTATTTGTAAAACAAGGGACATAAGCACTTAAACCTAATATAAAGGGTATTAGTCTAATACTTTGTTGCTAAGCAACCAGCATACCTTACTTTTGGAAAACCATAGCATAAGTAGGTTAAGTTCATGGTAAGATTTGGGGAAAAAAGGCGGAGTTTACTCCGCCTTTTTGTTTTTATAATTCCCGTATATTATTCTTTAAATTTTGGGTTCACTAAAACTCTATTTTCGTCACGCGCTTTCATATATTCTGCTTTTGAAGGTCTTGGACGAATACGATATTTTGTTGGAAGTCCTGTTTCTCTATA
>CALHVB010000080.1 GCA_938039345.1 uncultured Sediminicola sp. | reverse complement strand
GGAATGCAAAAAGATATCCTATGATGGCAGAAAAGCAAGTTGTTATTGTTAAAGAAGCACAGCATTTATCTAGAACAATAGATAAGTTAAGTACTTATGTAGATAATCCACAATTAACTACAGTATTGGTAATATGTTACAAGTACAATAAGTTAGATAAACGAAAAAAGTTATATAAATCTGTTTCTAAAAATGGTGTTTTATTTGAAAGTAAAAAACTATACGAGAATCAGGTTTCGGAATGGATACGAAAAACTTTAAACGGTAAAGGTTATTCAATAACACCCAAAGCTTGTATTTTATTAGTGGAGTTTTTAGGAACAGACCTTAGTAAAATTAATAACGAATTAGAAAAATTAAAATTAGTTATTTCTAAAGATGTAGAAATTACACCAGCAGCCATAGAAGAACATATTGGTATAAGTAAGGATTTTAACAATTTTGAGCTTAAAAAAGCTATCGGAGAACGTAATATTTTAAAAGCAACTCGTATCGTTACTTATTTTTCTCAAAACCCTAAAGACAATCCATTTGTTGTTACGGTTACCTTATTAAATACCTTTTTTTCTCAATTATTAAATTATCATGGGTTAACAGACCATTCCCCAAAAAATGTAGCTAGTGTTTTAGGTATTAACCCCTATTTTGTAAAAGAATTTCAGGTAGCAGCTAAAAATTACCCCATGAAAAAAGTAAGTCAGATAATATCTAACTTACGAGAATTAGATTTAAAAGGAAAAGGGGTAGGGGGTTCTAATATTTCACAGGCAGATTTATTAAAAGAACTACTAGTAAAAATTATATAGTATTATTTTTTGTCGATACTATATTTTCCTGGTCCTAAAAGTATAATAGCAATAAAGAAAGTTAAATATAATAATGCTTTTTCTTTTACATCAAATGGGTCTGCTCCATGTACAATAAAAGCTGCTACAAGCATAGTAATTGCTACAGGAATTGCTGCTAAGCGTGTTTTATAACCAATAATAATGAGTAGCGGACATAAAAACTCTCCTATAACTGTTAAAAGTAAAGAAGGAGATTGACCTATGCCAATTGGGTCTGCAAATTTAAAATCGCCACCTATTAATTTTTGTAATTTTGGTATTCCGTGTGTAAGCATCATAATAGAGGGAGCAATACGTAATAGTGCTAATCCTAAATTATTGTATAAAGTTGTGTTTTTCATTAGGGATAGTTTTATCAAAAATAAAAAATATTTATTGATTTCTGTTATAAACCTAACAAAATGTTTGTCTATCGCAACTTAGGGTAATCTGTTGGGTTAGACTCGTGTATCATATGATATATTTTCTCGAATATATCTTCAGTATTTGGTTTAGAAAAATAATCTCCATCGGTACCATATGCAGGTCTGTGCGCTTTTGCAGTTAAAGTTTGCGGAGCACTATCTAAATACTTATACGCGCCTTGGTTTTCTATAATTTCTTGTAAAAGATAAGCAGAACAACCACCTGGCATATCTTCATCTACAATTAAAAGACGGTTTGTTTTTTGTACACTTTTTACAACATCATGATGAATATCAAAAGGGAGTAAACTTTGGGCATCAATTATTTCAGCATCAATACCTACTTCTTTTAATTCTTGTGCTACTTGTGTTACAATCCTAAGTGTAGAGCCATATGATACTACAGTAATATCTTGTCCTTGTTTTATTGTTTCTACTTTTCCAATGGGAGTACAGAATTCCCCATAATTGTTTGGCTTATCTTCTTTTATACGATACCCATTTAAGCTTTCTATTATTAAGGCAGGTTCATCACTCTTTAATAGTGTATTGTAAAAACCAGCTGCTTGCGTCATGTTACGAGGAGCTAATATATAAATACCTCTTAATAAGTGTATTAAGCCACCCATTTGCGAACCAGAATGCCATATGCCTTCTAAACGGTGCCCACGGGTTCTTATAATTAGTGGTGCTTTTTGTTTTCCTGCTGTTCGGTATCGTAAACTTGCTAAATCATCACTTAATGTTTGTATAGCATATAATATATAATCTAAATATTGTATTTCAGCAATTGGTCGTAAACCTCTTAACGCCATACCTGTTCCTTGCCCAATAATAGTTACTTCTCGTATGCCAGTATCTGCAACTCTTAATTCTCCATATTTTTTCTGGAGTCCTTCTAAACCTTGGTTTACATCACCAATATTTCCGCTATCTTCTCCAAAGATGATAACTTCTGGTGTAGTATCTAGAATTTTATCAAAATTATCTCTTAATATAATTCTACCATCAATTTTTTCTGGATTATTGTCATAAACAGGTTTAACTTCTGCAATGTTTGTAGCTTTACTAGGTAAATCATTATACAACATAGCACTATATTTTGGCTGGGTTGTATTAATATACTGTGTAATCCAATGTTGTAATGCTAATTTCTCAGGCGTATTATTGTCTAATAAGTATCTTAAGGCTTTGCGTGCTTTTGATAAAATATCTTTTTTTAAAGGTTCTTTTATAGCAAGAAGTTCGCTTTTAATTTTTAGAATAAAAGCCTTGTTTGAACTTTGTTTAGCAATATTATCAAGTAAATTAAGTACTTTGCTTTTTTCTTGCTTTATAGGCTCAATATATTCTTTCCAAGCTTCATTTTTAGCATTTCTAACTTCTTTTTTTATAGAAGTCTCCATTTCTTTAAGCTCTTCCTCTGTAAAAATGCCATTTGCTATAATCCATTCTCTAAAACGCTTATTACAATCATTTTCCTTTTCCCATTCTAAGCGATCTTTACTTTTATACCTTTCGTGAGAACCAGAAGAAGAATGCCCTTGTGGTTGTGTTAGCTCTGTTACATGAATTAATACAGGAACATGCTCTTCTCTAGCAATGTCAGCTGCATTTTCATAGGCATGTATAAGCGCAGTATAATCCCAACCGCTCACTTTTAATATTTCTATACCTTTTTCATCTTCATTTCTTTGAAAACCTTCTAGTATTTTAGAGATATCTTCTTTGGTAGTTTGATGTTCTGCTCCTACAGAAATTCCATACCCATCGTCCCATATACTAGTAACCATAGGTATTTGCATAACACCAGCAGCGTTTATGGCTTCAAAGAAAAGTCCTTCACTGGTACTTGCATTACCAATAGTTCCCCAGGCAACCTCATTACCATTATTAGAGAATTTTTCTGAATTTAAATTTTTTAAATGGCGATACATTTTAGATGCCTGTGCTAAACCAACCAAACGAGGCATTTGACCTGCAGTACAAGAAATATCGGAACTACTGTTTTTTTGCTGCATTAAGTTTTTCCAGCTTCCATCTTCATTAACACTATGTGTACTGTAGTGAGCACCCATTTGTCTACCAGCACTCATAGGTTCTTTTTCTATATCTGTAGTAGCATATAAACTATGAAAAATGTCTTTAGGGCTAAGTAAATCTAAAGCCATCATAAAGGTTTGGTCTCTGTAGTAACCACTTCTAAAATCACCATCTTTAAAAGAACGCGCCATTGCCAATTGAGGCAATTCTTTTCCGTCTCCAAAAATTCCGAACTTAGCTTTACCGGTTAAAACTTCTCTTCTTCCTAGTAAGCTACATTCTCTACTTGTAACAGCAATCTTATAATCTTTAAGAATTTGGTTTTTAAAATCATTAAAAGAAATGTCATTACTAGTTTTAGGAGTGCTTTTCATTAAAGGTAGTGCGTTTTCCACAAAAATATCAAAATAGAGTGGCTTTTGCAATCTAAAAAAACGACTATTCTATTAAAAGTCTCTTAAATAAAGATTAAATTAAAAATATATAAGATATAATTGAAAGAAAAAGACTGCTTTTGGTTAAAACCATTTTCTTGAAAATAAGCCGATAAGTGTTTTTGGACTTAAAGTAACAATAAAACGTATTCTTTCATCGTAATTTTGCTGTGCTATTTCCCAACCATTATTTGAATATACAGGGAAGTAGAGTTCAAAATAATCGGTTAATAAATTTAATCGTATGCCAGAGTCGTATACAAATTTAGCGTTTAGTTCCTTGTTTTTTACAACTCCAATATCTCCGTAAAGCTCTATCCAACGCCATAAATTAAAACTTGCATTTGTAGTAGCAATCCAATCATTAGAAAATCTATATTGTTCATCTAATTTTGATTTAAAGCCACCTTCTGCAATTATTATTTGTTGACTATATATACCGGTATCTTCTGATCTACCAATAAAATTATAATCAAAAAGATAATCTTTTGGTCTGTCTAAGCCAAAATTAAAGAAATCAGATTTTGTTTTATTTGTAATAAATTTTCCTGCGTAAAAACGTAAGTTTAATTGTCTATTGTTTTCAAAAAGTTTACGGTATTCTAAGTTAAAAGATACTTTAGAAAATTTATCGGCTATTTGCCCATCTACATTCCATGAGAAATAGTTAATAATACCACGGTTAGAATTTGTGTAACGGGCATTAAAAACACTATAATCTGGCGGAGTTTCTACATCTTCTATTACTGCATTATCGAGGTCTCTAAATATGTTTATATATCTAAAAGATAAGAATTGTCTCTTGTTTGATAATAAATAGTCTGGTCTCCAACCCAAACTAAAAGAGGGGGTAAAACTTATAACTCTTGAGTTTGTTTGAAAATGAGAAGAGGAAACAGAAAGCGCATAATTAGAAACATATAATCCTGTTTTATTATGAAATTTTCTGTAATTAAATTTACCATTACCAACTAAAGCTTTTTCTTTTGATGCATAAGATGGATTAAAATCAAAAATAAAAGGTCTTTGTAAAAACGTTTTATTGTGTAAACGCATTCCCAATGTTAAACCATCATATATGTTAAAACCAGCTATAGGAACGTAAAATACTTGATTATAATAAGGGTTCTCTACATCTTGAAAAAACTGAAATTTTAATTTTTTATTTCCAGAGAAAAAGCCATTAATAGATTTCCAATTGTCTCGTTGATTTACTTCTGGTATTTTTTGATTATAATTTAGGACTAATTTTTTTTCTCCATTTCTTGGGATAGTAAATGTTTTTTCTTTTACAATATTAGAAAGCCAGTATTTAGAAACAACAGAGTCTTTACTTAGCCCAAACATAGATATTGGTACGTTGGTCTTTTGTTTGTTTTTTATGGTTACAATAAGAGAATCTTCTTGTTTTACTACTTTTTTTATTTTAAAATCTATTTTATTTTCACTAGAAACATATTCATTAAAAAACCAATTAATGTCTTTTTCTGTAGATTTTTTAATAGTATTTTCAAAGTTTTTCGGGCTAGTCTTTTTTAAATTATAGTCTTTGTAAAATGTTTTAATGCTTTTATCTATATTTTCTGGCCCAATATAATCTGCTAAATAGGCTAAGCCCAAGCCAGCTTTGTATCTGTTAGAAATTTTTTGATTAAACTTTAAAAGAGAATCGTTAGATGTTGTTAACGATTGGTCAGCGTTTTTACGAGCCATTAACATAGAGAGTAACGGATACTGCTCGTTAAAATCTAATTTTGCTAAATTCCAGCTTTTTAATCCCCATATGTTAGATAATTTTCCTAAAAGTTTTTGTTTTGGGTAGTGAATATCTACATATTTAATCATTAAATAATTTTGGATAGCATCAGTTATCCACCTGTCTTTTCGTGGGTTTATGTAAAGTGTTTCTTTTATATAAGCATCTAAAGCGGTTTTCAAAAACATCATTTCAAATTGAAACTGAGGTTCATAAGGTCTTATGAATGACGGTAATTGGTTTAGCCCATATAATGGATTTTTGTGGTAATCTAATTGACTAACAAGTAAGTGTTCATGAGGATATTTACCTAAATTTTCTTTTATATACTTTGTAACTTTTATAATTGATATCCCTTTAGAAATATCATCATATTTTTTAGTATCTAAATCAGAGATAACTGTTAAATGGGGCGTTATATGTTTTGTGAATTTTTTTATAGGAGTTAATATAATTTCACAATTTTTTCTTTTGATGCCTTCTAAATTACTAACTTTTTGTTTTTTAGATGATTCGCTAGTATCTGTATTATTAAAATTACTAGCTAAATGTAGTTTATTGGGATAGGTAAAATTTATGATTGTATTTGTAATTTCTGTATGTAAATCTTCTAAGTTTTTATTAGAATAGAGTTCCCATTTTTTATTACCAAGATATACAGATGGAGTCAAATACCAGTCTTTTAGATAATAACTACCATTATTTGCATATCCATATACTGTAAATTTATTGGAAGGTAATTTAATAGTATAGGTAATAAAAACTTTAAAACTTTCATTAGGAGCTAGAGGAGAGCCTAATATAATTTTAATAAGATCGCTTTCTTTTGTTCGCTCCCATTTAAGTCCAAAATGATTTTCATCAACAGCACTAATAATTGTAGTATTTCCTCTTTCTTTTTCTTTTGCTAAATGTAGACTTTTTTTAAACTCTCGTTCAAAACGTTTTGCTAAAGCTGTATTTTTATTAGCATACGCATTTGCCCAGTCATTAAAGTAAATAGAGGTTAAAGTATCGTTAGATGTATTCTTATATTCGAATTCTTGCTGTACTGATATTTCTTTGCGTGCATCATTTAATATGGCAGTAATAACATTAGCATGCTGACTGTATACTTTAATATTAAAAAGTACCAGAGAGCCTATTAAAAAATAAAATAACGTTTTTTTAACCAAAAGAGATTTGTTTAGAAATTAGGGCTTAGATTGTTACCTCCTTTATAAAAGGCGTCAATAATTTCTACAACTTCTGTTTCTGTATCTACAATTTTAATTAAATCTAGGTCTTTAGGGCTTATATTACCAGCTTCTAACATGGTGTTTTTTATCCAGTCTATTAAGCCAGACCAAAACTTAGTTCCTACTAATATTATTGGGAATTTTTCAATTTTGTGGGTTTGTATTAATGTAATAGCTTCAAAAAGTTCATCTAAAGTTCCAAATCCGCCTGGCATTACTACAAAACCTTGAGAGTATTTAACGAACATTACTTTTCTAACGAAAAAATAATCAAAATCTATGCTCTTATCACTATCTATATAAGGATTGTCGTGCTGCTCAAAAGGTAAATCTATATTTAACCCAACAGAAGTACCTCCTGCTAAATTTGCTCCTCTATTACCAGCTTCCATAATACCTGGACCACCACCAGTAATAACACCATAACCAGCTTCTGCTATACTTTTAGCAGTATTTACAGCTAATTCGTAATAAGGATCATCTTCTTTCGTACGGGCAGAACCAAAAATGGATACGCATGGACCAATAGCACTCATTTTTTCAAAACCGTTTACAAATTCACCCATGATTTTAAATAAAGCCCATGAATCGTTTGTTTTTATTTCGTTCCAACCTTTATGGTGTTGTTCTTTTCTCATTCTATATATTTTTTAATCTTTTTATGTCTAATTTATTTTATAGCTATACGTTTGTAAGCCTTTAATTGTTTACTGCTAATTGTTTTAACTCTTTTTTTAAAAATTTAGCGGTATAACTTTTTTTATCTTTTGCTACTTGTTCTGGAGTTCCTTTGGATACCACCATACCGCCACCACGGCCACCTTCGTATCCTATATCTATAATATGATCTACCATTTTAATAACATCCATATTGTGCTCTATGACTAAAACAGTATTCCCTTTGTCTACTAATATATTTAAAACTTCCATTAAAACACGAATATCTTCAAAATGAAGTCCGGTAGTAGGTTCATCTAATATATAAAAAGTATTACCTGTATCTCTTTTAGATAGTTCAGTAGCTAGTTTTATTCGTTGGGCTTCTCCCCCAGATAGTGTAGTAGATTGTTGTCCTAATGAAATATAGCCTAGACCTACATCTTGTAATGTTTTAATTTTACGATGAATTTTAGGAATGTTTTCAAAGAAAGGAACAGCTTCATTTATGGTCATTTCTAACACATCTGCAATAGATTTACCTTTGTAACGAATTTCTAGTGTTTCTCTATTAAACCTTTTACCGTTACAGGTTTCGCACTCTACATAAACATCTGGTAAAAAATTCATTTCTATTACTCGCAATCCACCACCTTGGCACGTTTCACAACGACCACCAACAACATTAAAACTAAATCTACCAGGTTTGTAACCTCTAATTGCAGCTTCTGGTGTTTTAGCAAATAGGGCTCTTACCTCGCCAAATAAACCGGTATAAGTTGCTGGGTTAGAACGTGGTGTTCTGCCGATAGGAGATTGGTTAATATCTATAACTTTATCTATATGCTCTAAACCTGTAATTTTTTTGTAAGGCATTGGTTTTTTTACGCCATTAAAATAATGAGCGTTCATAATAGGATATAGTGTTTCGTTAATTAAGGTAGATTTTCCACTGCCCGAAACTCCTGTAACACCTATCATTTTACCTAACGGAATTTCTATAGAAACATTTTTTAAATTATTTCCTGTACAGCCCGTTAATTTAAGGCTTTTACTATTTCCTTTTCTACGCTTACTTGGAACTTCAATTTCTTTTTTACCTGTAATATAGTCTGCGGTAAGTGTGTTGTGTTTTTTTAAATCTTTAGGATTTCCTTCAGAAATAATATTACCACCATGTTTTCCTGCTTTTGGACCAATATCTATAACATGGTCTGCACGTTCTATCATATCTTTATCGTGCTCTACCACAATAACAGAATTTCCTATATCTCTAAGCGATTCTAATGATTTTATAAGTCTTTCATTATCTCTTTGGTGTAGACCAATACTAGGTTCATCTAAAATATATAATACGCCTACTAATTGTGAGCCAATTTGAGTTGCTAAACGAATACGTTGTGCTTCGCCACCAGAAAGTGATTTAGAACTTCTGTTTAATGATAAATAATCTAAACCAACATCTAATAAAAACTGAATTCTACTTTTTATTTCTTTAATAATTTCTTCGGCTATTTTTAATTGATTTCCATCAATTTTAGCATTTAAATCATTAAAAAAAGTAGCCAATTCAACAATATCTAGATTAGAGAGTTCTGCAATATTTTTTCCATCGACTTTAAAATAAAGGGATTCTTTCTTTAAACGAGAGCCTTCACAAGACGGACATTCAATTTTATCCATATACTCCTTTGCCCATCGTTTTATAGAAGTGGAACCAGCTTCGTTAAACTGACTCTTTATAAATTTAGAAATACCTTCGTAATCTATTTTATAATTTCTTTTAACACCTAATGTTTTAGAATCTATTTCAAAAGAATCGTTACCTCCGTTAAGAATCATATCTAAAGCCTCTTCAGGAATATCAACAATGGGTGTAGTAAGCTCAAAGTTAAAACGCTGAGCAATTACCTCTATTTGTTTAAATGCCCAAGATTTTTTGTATTCTCCTAAAGGAGCAATACCACCATCTTTAATCGATAGTTTTTTGTTCGGAAATATTTTTCGCTCATTTACCTCATATACATGCCCCAAACCATTACAATGTGAGCACATACCTTTTGGTGAATTGAAAGAAAATGTATTGGGTTCTGGGTTAGGATATGAAATACCAGTAGTAGGGCACATCAAATCACGACTAAAATACCTTGGTTCTGTGGTGCCTTCTTCTAAGACCATTAAAACATTATCACCACTGTACATGGCTGTATTAATATTCTC
>CALHVB010000079.1 GCA_938039345.1 uncultured Sediminicola sp. | reverse complement strand
AACTTACTCTAAATTTTAATTCGTTTATGCTCTCAACGTTTTCTAGAAAAGATTCTTTATGTGCTTTCCAAGCGAAAGATGCTGCTGGAAAATATCCCCATTTTTTATTTTCAGCAAAAACAGATGCACCATCTGCTCTGGCTGTAACCTCAAGTAAATATTTATCCAAATAACCATAACGCATTCTCCCCAAAAAGGAAAGTAGTCTTCTTTGAGTAACTAATCTATCTGCATTAACGCCATCACCTCTATCAAAAACATTAGCAGGAGCAACATTTGCAGCTTTTCCGTTAACACCCAATGCATCATTTATAAAATCTGTTTTTCTTACTGCAAAATTCTCAGATTTTTGTTGGTCAAAGGCCTGTACTCCTGTAAACTGTAAGCTGTGTTTATCATTTGTTTTAGGCGTATAATTAAATATATTTTCTACTAAAGTTTGGGTATATAGTGAATTATGTAATTCTCCTACACCATTAATCCCTTCATCACCAAAAGAGTGTAAAGAGCTACGATAAATACCTCTATTTGTATTTCTTTTTCTTAAAAATGTTTTTAAAGTATATGAAAAAGAGGGCGTAATGTTATAATTTAAATCAACATTTACATCTGTCAGATTTGTTTCTGTTTCATCTTCGGATTCTCGTTGGTTCCATAAAGGATTAACATTTGTATCTGTTGGTCCTAAATAAAACTTAAGGAGTTCTCCGTTTTCATTAAAAGGCCTTGCTAAGGGAGTTATAGTAGTAAGGTCTAAAGACCCTGATTCCCTGTTTTGTTTGCCGTTCTGATAATTTAAAATGGCTTTTACACTAAACTTATCACTTATTTTCTGCTCTAAATTTAATTTAAAAGTACCTCTATTGAAACCCGAGTTTGGTATGATTCCATCTTGATTAAAATAACTAATACTTGAAAACACTTTTGTTTTTTCTGACCCTGCAGCAACATTTAAAGAATGACTTTGTATTACAGCATCATTCAATATTAAATCTTCCCAATCTACAAATTCTCTATTCTCTATTGCTTCTAGTTCGAACGGAGAAAAGATGTTTTCATCTCTAAGATATGCTCCTGTAGCTCTAATTCTATTAGCCTCTCTTTTTAAATCTATATATTGTTCACCTGTGTATTGATTAAAATTTTTCGTAATACTCTGAACAGTTGTGTATCCGTGATAATTAACAGATATTTTTCCTGCTTTTCCTTTTTTTGTTGTTATAAGAACTACTCCGTTTGCTCCTCTAGAACCATAAATAGCCGTAGAAGCAGCATCTTTTAATATTTCAATATTTGCGATATCATCTGGAGCTACATCATTTATATCATCAAAAGGCAATCCATCTACAACAAATAATGGAGTAGTGTTACCTAAAGTTCTTACCCCTCTAATTAAGATATTAGAGTTTCCTCCTGGTCTTGCATCATCTAAATTAATTTGCACACCAGTTGCTCTTCCTCGGAGCATTTCAGATACATTGGTTGTTGGTATAGCTATAGCTTCATCTAAATCTATACTAGCTACTGAGCCTACAACATTACTTTTTTTCTGTGTACCATAACCTACTACGATTACTTCTTCTAAAGCATTTAAGTCTTCTTCCATTATAACCCTTAAAGAATTAAAGTTTTTAATTGTTAATTCTTTAAGCTTAAAACCAACATAACTAAAGATAATAGTTGAACCATTGTCCACGTTTTCTAAAGTAAAATTTCCATCAAAATCAGTATTGGTCCCATTGGTTGTGCCTTTAACAAGAATGTTTACACCACCTAGTGGTATTCCGGAGCTATCTAAGACTAATCCGCTTAGTTCATCTGATTGAGAAAAACCAATTATAGAAAAAAGCATTATGATAATTGTTGTAAAATGTATTTTCATATTTTTAGTTTATTTAGTTAAGCTAATTTACCTAATAGATAGTCTTGTAGCAGTATAAGCTACCCCTACAAAAAACATACAAAATCAAAAAACAAGACATTATTTTACGTATATCTTATAAAACAGCTGTAATTATTGCGTTTTTGACAATAAATAAATGTAAGAAATAACTCTTTATTTTATTTGAAAATACGACTTTGTATTGGTAATGTTGTGGTGAATGACTCTTTTGTTGCGGTGAGTTACAGATTTAATATATAGTCTGTGAGGCTATTTTCATGGGAGAGGTTTATTTTTTTGCGTAATCGATATCTTTTTACCTCTACGCTCCGTACAGAAATGTTTAATAATGGGGCTATTTCTTTTGATGAGAGGTTTAATCTTAAATAAGCACATAAACGTAAATCATTAGATGTTAATTCTGGGTGCTTTCCTTTTACTTTCTTTAAAAAACCTTTGTCGGCATTGTTAAAAGCATTTTGAAAAAAATTCCAATCATCTTCGTTATTAATATTACGATCTATAGTTCTAATAACAGATTTTATTTGATTGCTATTTTCGCTTTCTTTTAGCTGGTCTTTAATAGCATTTAAAAACTCATTCTTTTTAATAATACTCATGGTAGAAATAGCAAGCTCTCTATTTTTACTTTCTATTTCGTCTCTAAGTTTTTCGTTTTTTATTTGAACTATTTTCTTTTGAGCTTTTAATTTTTTACGTCTTAATTTCTTTTTGTTCTCTTTCAAGAGTAGTTCTTGCTGCCTTTTATAATAGGTTTTGTATAGTTTGTTTATTGTATATAAAATTAAAAGAAACCCTAAAACATATATAAAGATTGCTACGTTAGATAAGTACCAAGGTCTGTTTATTACAAAAGTATGTGCTGCTATATTTTCAGTTAAATTGTTCCCTACTTTAGCTCGTACGCTAAAAATGTATTTTCCATAAGGAAGGTTTTTAAACGATACTTCTGGTGTTTTCTCCCAAGGACTCCATTCATCATAAATTCCGTCTAATTTATATTGATAATTAACCTCTGTATATTTATTAAATTCTGGAACACTATAATAAAAATGAATGTTGTTTTTGGTGTGTTCAAATTCATTTTCTGCTTTTAAAAGCACTTTATTTTCTTTAGTGCCTTTTGATTTGTTAGAAATAGAATTTATAGAAATTTCGTATTCTTTTGTTTGTAATTTATCTAAATTTAATGTTATATAACCATCTGAAATTCCTATTAAATAAAGGTTTTTTTTTAAAGGCGTAATACACTCAAAACC
>CALHVB010000078.1 GCA_938039345.1 uncultured Sediminicola sp. | reverse complement strand
GGAATTACCACAGGTAAAAAACCATTATTTTGATGCAGAAATTATAAACGACGAATTACATTTTGATTATAAGTTTAAAAATGGAATCTGTCAGAATATGAATGCATCATTTCTACTTAAGAAAATGGAGATTGTAGAATAGACTTTCTGTATAGTATATATGTTTAAAACTATGCATCATATGTGTAAAAGCTAAAAAAAATAGAAGTTATCAAATTTTAGAATAGCTAAATAATGTATCTTTCCTAACGAGAAAAAACACTTTTTATAGAATTATGAAATATAAAATTTTATTGGGAATTTTTGTGTTCCTATGTACAGTAAAAAATTATGCCCAAGAAAAGAACGATTGGGAAAATCCGGCTGTTATTGGTATTAATAAATTACAGCCTAGAGCAACCATGTATTCTTTTGCTAATGAAGGAAGTGCTTTGCTAGGAGACAATACTAAGAGCAGCAGAGTTGTTAGTTTAAACGGAGATTGGTCTTTTAACTTTTCTAATAGTATAGAAGAAGCACCTTCAGATTTTTTAAGTACGTCTTTTAAAGATTGGAAAACCATAAAAGTTCCTATGAACTGGGAAATGCAAGGCTACGGAAAGCGTATTTATACCAACCAAAGACATTCTTGGTTGCACCAAGATTGGCCTAAGATTTCTCCAGTAAAGAACCCAGTCGGAATCTATAAAAAAGATTTTAATGTAGATGCATCATGGAACAATTTAAATGTACGTATTCATTTTGGAGGCGTAACTTCTGCTTTTTATATATGGGTAAATGGTAAGAAAGTGGGCTATAGCCAAGGGAGTCGTACACCAGCAGAATTTAATATTAGTCCATTTCTTAGAACAGGGACAAATACTGTTATTTTAAAAGTATTTAGATGGAGTGATGGCGCGTATTTAGAAGCACAGGATCATTGGGATTTATCGGGAATTCATAGAGATGTATTTCTTTTTGCAGAACCAAAAGCTAATATTTCTGATTTTAAAGTAGCAACAGTATTAGATAAAAATTATGAAAATGCAATCTTAAAAATTAGCCCCAAATTACACTTTGATAAAGAGTTGTCTTCCGAAGATTACACGGTAACATCTCAGTTGTTCGATGGAGATAAATTAGTGGTTAACGACAAAGTTGAGGCTAGTGAAATTTACAATATTAATTATGGTCAAAGGTGGAATCCAAAGTACGATGTATTTAATATTCCAGTAAATAGCCCTAAAAAGTGGTCAGCAGAAACCCCCAATTTATATACGCTTGTTTTAAGTTTAAAAGATAAAAAAGGCAATGTAGTAGAAAGTAAATCTACTAAAGTAGGTTTTAGAAGTTACGAAGACAAAAAGGGTGTTTTCTTGGTAAATGGTAAGCCTGTTAAATTATACGGAGTAAATCGCCATGATCATAATGCTAAAACAGGGAAAACAGTAAGTTACGAGGACATGAAAAAAGATATTATGCTATTAAAAGCATATAACTTTAATGCGGTACGTTGTAGTCATTACCCAAACAACCCAGAGTTTTATGAGTTGTGCGATCAGTACGGTATTTATGTAATGGACGAAACAAATGTAGAAACTCATGGAACTCGTGGTTTTGGAGGAGAGTTAGCAAGTAATTATGAGTGGACACAAGCTTTCGTAGATCGTGCGGCACGTATGTACGAGCGCGATAAAAACCATCCAAGTATCTTTTCTTGGTCTTTAGGGAACGAATCTGGAGTAGGTGCTAACCATGCAGCAATGGCAGGTTATTTAAAGTGGAACGACCCAGAGCGTTTAATTCACTACGAAGGGGCAGAATCTAGAGGGGGATTAAATTCTCCGCAAACAAAAAATACACCATCAGATCCATTTGATTTTACCAACATGATTTCGCGTATGTATCCCACGGTAGAAGAATTAGCTGCTATGGACGAAACGCAGCCGGGAGAAAAAATGGTAATCACCTGTGAGTATACCCATGCTATGGGGAACTCTAACGGAGGCTTAAAGCAATTTTGGCAAGTAGTACGTTCGCACCCTCGCATTGCAGGTGGTTTTATTTGGGATTGGATGGATCAAGGAATTTTGGTAAAAACAAAAGAAGGATGCGAGCAGTATGCCTATGGAGGTTATTTTGGTGAAGAGTACCATAATGGTAATTTTTGTTTAAACGGTGTAATTAATGCCGATCAAACGGTAAAACCTGTAATGTATGAGTGTAAGTATGTTTTTCAGCCTTTTGAGTTTTTAAAGGTAAAAGATAATAGCGTAACAGTTAAAAATAGAAATGCTTTTGTTGCTAGTGATGCCTATCTTTTTACTTATGAAATTGTAGAGAATGGCAAAATGGTAAAAGAAGGTAAATTACAGGTGTCTAATATACTTCCTGGAGCAACAGCTACAGTAAAAATACCTTCATACAAAACAGATGTAAATAAGGAATATTTTGTTAATATATATGCAAGGCAAATAAAAGAAAGCGCTTGGGCAGAAAAAGGATATATAGTAGCATCGGAACAATTATTAATACAAGAAGCTCCCAAGGGAACACCGTTTGTACTTGTAGAGAATAAGAAAGCTAAAATAGCTGAAGAAATTTTAGATACAAAATTGCTTATTAAAAGTAAAGAGCTTAAGCTAATATTTAATAAGCAAACTGGTTATTTAGAGGGGATAACTAAAAAAGGAGAAGAACTATTGGCTGCACCAGTAAGACCAAACTTTTGGCGTGCAACCACAGATAATGATCAGGCAGTAATACAGCGTAAAGAGGATATTAATTTTTGGAGAAAAGCAACCGACGAGCAAAAGTTAATCAGTTTTAAATATGTAGAAGAAAATGGGGTCTATAAAGTAACAAGCAAATATCAACTAGGAGGAGGAGATGTTTTTTACACCCTTGATTATATTATTTCTGAGGATCAAAGTATTACAATTGAAAATAAATTTGAAAGCCCAGCAGGTTTAGAAAACATACCACGTATAGGTTTACAAACACAACTAGCGGCTAGTTTTAAAAACGTGTCATGGTATGGTAAAGGGCCACACGAGAATTATGTGGATCGTAACGATAGTTCTTTTTTAGGACTTTATGAAAGTGAGTTGGCATCATTGTCAGACCTGTATGTGTATCCGCAAGAATATGCCAATCGTACAGAGACTCGTTTTGTACGTTTAGAAAATGGTACCTCTACATTAGTAGTAGAAGGGACCCCTTTTGAGTTTAGCGCCTATCCGTATACAACAAAAAGCTTAGAACAAGCAAATAATATATGTGAGTTAAATAAAATAGAGGGTGTTACCCTAAATTTAGATTACAAACAACAAGGTGTAGGAGGTTACAATACATGGAGTTTAAAAGCAGCTCCAAGGCCAGAACATAGTATTTCTTCCAAGGATTATAGCTTTTTATTTGTGCTTAAATTTTTATAATAGCTTATAATTTATAATTGTAAAAGACACTTAGTGTATGCTAAGTGTCTTTTTTGTTCAATACAATATTTAAAACATTATTTTTATGCTAAATAGTAGTTGGGGTATTACTTATGATTGTTAATTTAAAAGAAGCTTTTCTATGGATTCACTTACGCAAATAGTTTTAGGAGCAGCAGTAGGCGAAGCAGTTTTAGGTAAAAAAGTAGGCAATAAGGCCATGCTTTATGGTGCTATTGCGGGGACAATTCCAGATTTAGATATTTTTACTAGTTATTTTACGGACCCTATAACCGCTACTGAGTGGCACAGAGGTTTTAGTCATTCTATACTTTTTAGTGTTCTATTTGCGCCTGTTTTTGGATATCTCATTTCTAAGATAGAAAGGAAGCAAGAAGCAACATGGAAAAATTGGTCTTGGCTTATGTTTTGGGGCTTTATAACACACCCCTTGTTAGATGCGCATACAACATGGGGTACACAATTGTTTTGGCCTTTAGATTTGCGTTTAGCCTACAAGAACATATTTGTAATAGACCCTTTATATACACTTCCTTTTTTAGTGTGTGTAATTTTAGCAATGAGGAAAAAGAGAACGTCTCCAAGTAGAAAAAAATATAATAAGCTAGGACTAATTTTAAGTAGTAGTTATTTAATAATTACATTAATTTTAAAAGGAATATCGTATGCTAAATTTATAAATAATCTTAAGGAGCAGCAAATAAGTTACCAGCGTATAGATACAAGACCATCGCCATTTAATACGATATTATGGTCGGCAATTATAGAACAAGAAGATGCTTATTTAATGGGAGAATATTCTTTTTTTGATAGTAAACCTATACATTTTAAATCCTATCCTAAGAATCATGAATTATTAGGGAATTTATCAAAAGAAGATAAAATACAGCGGTTAATAAAAATAGCAGAAAACTGGTATACAGTTACAGAAAAAGAAGGGCAACTATATATAAATGATTTACGTTTTGGGCTAATGAGCTTAGCACCTAATGAGGATAAGTTTGCGTTTAGTTATAAAATTGTAAAGGGTAATAATGGTATTGTATTAGAAGAACAGCCAAAGTATACAGAAGGTATTAAAGAAATATTTTCTGTTTTGTGGAATCGTATTTGCGGGAATTAATTGGTTAGTGAGCTTATAAATAATAACTAATGGCATTAAAAAAGAAGAAATACAACGATCTAGGCTTAGGAACAAAAGAACCATCGGGTAGTGTTAGAGCTTTAAATAAAGATGGTTCGTTTAATGTAAAAAAGGTTAATGTTCCTTTTTTAGAGCGAATTAACTTTTTTCATTCGCTAATTTCCATGTCTTGGATGCGTTTTATTTTATTGGTTCTTCTAAGTTATTTTATTGTAAATATCATATTTGCATCTATTTATATGCTTGTTGGAGTAGAACACCTTACAGGTATAGATGGGCTTTCTAGTATAGAAAAATTTGTGGAAGCTTTTTTCTTTAGTGCACAAACAA
>CALHVB010000077.1 GCA_938039345.1 uncultured Sediminicola sp. | reverse complement strand
TTTGGAAGGGCAATGGCAGAGCACAAGCCAGATGTATGGTTTACAAACCTTAGAAAAGGACAAACAGCATTAAGAAATTCTTTAGATGTCTTAAGTGTTAGTAAAGATGGGGTTTTAAAAGTAAGTCCTTTTTATCACTGGTCAGATGAGCAATTAGATGCTTATTTAGAAGAACGTAATTTGCCAAATGAGCATAAGTATTTTGACCCAACAAAAGTTCTTGAGAATAGAGAATGTGGGTTGCATACATAAGATTTAAATAGAATACCTCTTTCTTTAAAAGTATAAAGGGAGTGAAAAAAGATAATATTTTGAATACAATAACAACAGAATTGGAAACAGGAACAACACATAGCGACTCAACTTTCTTAAGAACAAATGCTTTAGAAAGTGAAGCAATTTACATTTTTAGAGAAGTAGTAGCACAGTTTGAAAAACCTGTGTTATTATTCTCAGGAGGAAAAGATTCCATAACATTAGTACGTTTAGCACAGAAAGCGTTTTGGCCAGCAAAAATTCCTTTTCCTTTATTACATGTAGATACAGGGCATAACTTTCCAGAAACTATAGAGTTTAGAGATCGTTTAGCAAAAGAATTAGGAGTAGAACTTATTGTTCGTAATGTACAAGATGCTATTGATGCTGGTAAGGTAAAAGAAGAAACAGGAAAATATGCAAGCCGTAACTCATTACAAACAGTTACGCTTTTAGATGCTTTAGAGGAGTTTAAGTTCGATGCTGCTATTGGTGGAGCACGTAGAGATGAAGAAAAAGCAAGAGCTAAGGAACGTATTTTTTCTGTACGTGATGATTTTGGACAATGGGATGAAAAAAACCAACGACCAGAATTGTTTGATATGTTAAACGGAAAAATAGACCTAGGACAAAATGTTCGTGTTTTTCCTATTAGTAACTGGACAGAATTAGATGTTTGGAGTTATATAGAAAAAGAAGAAATAGAAATTCCATCTATTTATTTTGCGCATAAACGTAAAACATTTATTCGTGATGGAATGATTTGGTCTGCAGAAGATGATGTAGTTTATCGTGAAGAAGACGAAGTTGTAGAAGAGCGTTTAGTGCGTTTTAGAACTGTAGGAGATATGTCTTGTACAGCAGCCGTTTTATCAGATGCAGTTAGCATAGAAAAAGTAGTAGGCGAAATTAGAGAAAGTACTATTTCTGAGCGTGGAGCACGTATCGATGATAAACGATCCGAGGCAGCTATGGAAAAACGTAAGCAACAAGGGTACTTTTAATCCCTCTAACCCCCAAAAGGGGAATTTATATATTGAACTAGATAATTTAACGAATTAAAATATAGACCCAATCAAAACTCCCTCTCCTTTGGAGAGGGATGGGGTGAGGATTATGGAAGTATTAAAAATAGCAACAGCAGGAAGTGTAGATGATGGTAAAAGTACCTTAATCGGGCGTATTCTTTATGATACAAAATCTTTAACTACAGATAAGTTAGAGGCTATAGAAAGTAGAAGTAAGGCAAACGGATTTGATTACTTAGACTTTTCATTAGCAACAGATGGTTTGGTTGCAGAAAGAGAACAAGGAATTACGATTGATGTAGCACATATATATTTCTCTACAGCAAATAAAAGTTATATTATAGCAGATACTCCAGGTCATATAGAGTATACGCGTAACATGGTAACAGGAGCATCAACATCACAAGCGTCAATTATTTTGGTAGATGCACGTAATGGAGTTATAGAGCAAACGTACCGTCATTTTTTTATCAATAATTTATTGCGTATTAAAGATGTTGTAGTTGCAGTAAATAAAATGGATTTAGTAGACTATTCCGAAGAAAAATTTAATGCCATAAAAGCAGAGTTTGAAAACATTATTGCAAAGAGCGATTACAAAGAGCAGAATATAACATTTGTACCTGTTAGTGCTTTAAAAGGAGATAATGTAGTAACTACATCAGATGCAATGCCTTGGTACAAGGGAGAGTCTATTTTGGATCACTTAGAAAAATTAAATGCGCAAGATGTTTTTGAAAAAGGACAAGCGCGTTTTCCTGTGCAAACAGTAGTAAGACCAAAGAAAGATGAGTTTCACGATTTTCGTGGATATGCAGGTAAATTATATGGTAACGATTTAGCTGTAGGAGATGAAGTAACAGTATTACCATCTTTAACAAAATCTACAATTAAAGAGATATACTTCTTTGATAAAAAGTTTGAAAAAGCAGGAAGAGGAAGTTCTATAAACATAACGCTAACAGATAATATTAATGTATCTAGAGGTGATATGATTGTAAAGACAGGAGAAGAGCCAAGCATAGAGAAAGCAGTTACAGCTAAAGTATGTTGGATGGATAGTAAAAACTTAGTATCTCGTAGTAAGTATTTGCTTAAACATGGTACCAATCAGGTGCAAGCAATGATAGAAAGTGTAGATACTGTTTTAGCAACAGATTTTACAGGCAATGATTCGGAAGCAGATTCGTTAACATTAAACCAGATTGGTACTGTAAAAATAAAATTAGCAAAGCCAGTATTCTACGATAAGTATGTAGATAATAAAAGTAATGGTTCATTTATATTAATAGATCCACAAACAAATAATACAGCTGGAGTTGGGTTTATAGAGTAACCTTTGGTTATTAATAAAACATAAAGTAGTCAGAGTATTAAGTTAAAAAAAGAATATAGTTTATAAAAAGTATAAAGTTATTACAGGAGAAGTCAAAAGACTATGTACATAATACTTCATACTTAATACTAAAAAAAAAGAGATGCAAAGTTTCAGAACAGAGATAGAAAATCCGGTAGTAGAAAAAGAAATTTTAGAATTAGCTAATAAAATTCAAGAATTTAAAGACGGAAAAATAGACGAAGAAAAGTTTCGTAGTCTTCGTTTAGCACGTGGAGTATACGGTCAGCGTCAAGAAGGTGTGCAAATGATTCGTATAAAATTACCATACGGAAAAGTATCATCGAACCAATTACGTAGAATATGTGATGTTTCAGAAGAGTACTCTACGGGTCGTTTACATATAACTACACGTCAGGATATTCAAATTCACTATGTAGATTTAAATCGTACGCCTGAACTTTGGTCAGAATTAGATAAAGACAGTATTACATTGCGTGAAGCTTGTGGTAACACAGTACGTAATGTAACAGCAAGTGAAACAGCAGGTATAGATGTAGATGAGCCTTTTGATGTTTCCCCTTATGCACATGGGCTTTTTGAGTACATGTTAAGAAATCCTATAAGTCAGGAATTAGGAAGAAAGTTTAAAGTGTCATTCTCTGCAACAGCAGAAGATACAGGACTTTCTTATATGCACGATTTAGGTTTTATAGCTAAAATAGAAAACGGAGTTGTTGGTTTTAAAGTAATGTTGGCAGGTGGTTTAGGTTCGCAACCACGTTTAGCAGAAGAATTGTATAGCTTTTTGCCATCAGACCAAATTATACCATTAATAGAAGCAGTAGTTCGTGTTTTTGATCGTTACGGAGAACGTAAGAGTAGAGCAAAAGCAAGAATGAAATTTTTATTAAAAGATATAGGTTTAGATGCTTTTAAAGAATTGCTAGCTGCAGAGCAAAAAGCAGTTCCTGTAAAAACATATCCTATAGATGCAGCAGCATATCCAGAAGTAAAAGTTGCAGAAGCAACTGCCCCAGAGGTAACAATTGCAGATCAAAAAGCATTCGAAACTTGGAAGTCTACGAATATAGTGACGCAAAAACAGGCAGGATATGTAGCTATTGGTATAAAAGTAAACTTAGGAGATTTTTATATAGATAAAGCAAGATTATTAGCAGATTTAGTAGAAAAATATGCAGCGTCTGAAATTCGTTTGTCTCTACGTCAAAATATATTAGTGCCTTATGTAAAAGAAGAACTAGTTCCTTTCTTTTACACAGAGTTAGAAAAATTAGGATTTGCAACAGCAGGTTATAATAAAATATCAGACATTACAGCATGTCCAGGTACAGATACTTGTAACTTAGGAATCGCAAGTAGTACAGGTATATCAGATGAGTTAGAGCGTGTTCTTAATAAAGAATATCCGCAATATGCTAACGATTCAGATATTGTTATAAAAATTAGTGGATGTATGAATGCTTGTGGTCAGCACAATATGGCTAACATAGGTTTTCAGGGGATGTCTGTTCGTACAAAAGATAAATTAGTAGCGCCAGCATTACAAGTATTGTTAGGTGGTGGTAATTTAGGAAACGGACAAGCACGTTTTGCAGATAAAGTGGTAAAAGTGCCAAGTAAAAGAGGGCCAGAAGCATTAAGAGTTATTTTAAATGATTTTGAAGCAAATGCTAACGGAGCTAAGTTTGTAGATTACTATGTAGAAAAAGGAGAGCATTATTTTTATGATTTGTTAACGCATTTAAGTGATGTAGAAGATTTAAAAGCAGAAGATTTTATAGACTGGGGTTCAACGGTTAAGTATGAGAAAGCAATCGGAATAGGAGAATGTGCAGGTGTAATTATAGATTTAATTGCAACTTTATTCTTTGAGAGTGAAGAAAAAATACAAAATGCAGAAGAAACTTTAAAAGAAGGAAAATTTGCGGCAAGTATTTATCATTCTTACTCATCAATTGTAAATTCAGCAAAAGCATTGTTGTTGGCAGCTAAGAAAAAGACCAATACACATGCTAAAATTATAACTGATTTTGACACTAATTTTGTAGCGTCAGGGAAGTTAAGTTTAGATACTTCTTTTGAGGAGTTTGCACTTCAAATTAATAAAGAAGAGCCAACAGAAGCATTTGCAAAAAGACATATAGAAGATGCTAAGAACTTTTTAAAGAAAGTAGAAGCATATAGAAAGCAAGATTTAATAGAGGCATAATAATATAGAATGATTAATTTAGAAAAACATACTCAAGATACAGCCAATGAAGCTCTAGAAACTAGAGGTAAATTGACGGTAGTTGGTGCAGGTCCTGGAGATGTGGAATTAATCACATTAAAAGCGATAAAAGCATTAGAAGCAGCAGATGTAGTTTTGTATGATGCTTTGGTAAATCCAAGTTTGTTAGCCTATGCAACTAATGCGGAACATATTTTTGTTGGTAAAAGAAAAGGCTGTTACGTATATCAGCAAGAACAAATAAATGAGCTTATTGTAAAAATGGGAGAAACCCATGGGCATATAGTTCGTTTAAAAGGAGGTGATCCATTTGTTTTTGGTAGAGGGGCAGAAGAAATGTTGTTTGCGGCAGAAAAAGGGATGGATGTTGCTATGGTGCCAGGAATATCATCATCGGTAGCAGTACCAGCAGCACAGAATATTCCAATCACCAAAAGAGGAGCGTCCGAAAGTTTTTGGATTATAACAGGAACAACAAAAGAGCATAAACTATCGAAAGATGTTTATTTAGCAGCAAAATCTGATGCTACTGTTGTTATTTTAATGGGCATGAGTAAGCTGCCAACTATAGTAGATTTGTTTAAAGCAGAAGGTAAATCAGAATTGCCAATAGCTATTATTCAGAATGGAACAAGAGATAATGAAAAAATTGGAGTTGCAACCATAGCTACGATTGAAGAAGAAGTAGAAAGGCAAGAGTTAGCAAATCCAGCAATTATTATCATTGGAGAAGTAGTAAATCATAGACAAAGTATAAAAGAGTTAGTTCTAAATTATACTGAAATAGATAAGTAAAAGTCTTCTTTAAAAGTAAGGGAGCAAATTAAATTAGAATATAAGTATAGTAAAATGATAAAGACGGATATATTAATTATTGGAGCAGGACCAACGGGGTTGTTCACTGTTTTTGAAGCAGGGTTATTAAAATTAAAATGCCATTTAATAGATGCATTGCCACAAACTGGAGGTCAATGTTCGGAAATATATCCTAAAAAGCCTATTTATGATATTCCAGCATTTCCAGAAGTTTTAGCAGGAGATTTGGTAGATAATTTAATGGAGCAAATTAAACCTTTTGAAGCAGGTTATACTTTAGGTGAGCGTGCAGAAACTTTAGATAAGTTAGAAGATGGTTCTTTTGTAGTAACAACAAATAAAGGTACTAAGCATAATGCGCCAGTAGTAGTAATCGCAGGAGGTTTAGGTTCTTTTGAACCACGTAAGCCACCTATCTCTAATATTGCTGATTTTGAAGATAAAGGTGTAGCATACATGATTAAAGATCCAGAAGTATATCGCGATAAAAAAGTGGTAATTGCTGGTGGTGGAGATTCTGCTTTAGACTGGGCAATTTTCTTGGCAGATGTAGCATCAGAGGTGTCTTTAGTGCACCGTAGAAATGAGTTTAGAGGAGCTTTAGATTCAGTTGAGAAAGCAGCAGAATTAGCAAAATTAGGTAAGATAAAATTATATACTGAGGCAGAGGTTAAAGAAATACACGGAGATGGAGCTTTAGAAGCAGTTTCTATTAAGCATAATGATGCTGAAAAAGGAACCACAAGATTAGAAGTAGATAACTTTATTCCTTTATTTGGATTATCTCCAAAATTAGGTCCTATTGGTGATTGGGGATTAGATATACAAAAAAATGCAATCAAAGTAAACAATGCAAAGGATTACCAAACAAATATCCCAGGTGTTTTTGCTATTGGTGATGTAAATACGTACGAAGGTAAATTAAAGCTTATTTTATCTGGTTTTCATGAGGCTGCAGTAATGTGTCAGTATGCATATCAAATTGTAAATCCAGGAAAACGTTACGTAATGAAGTATACTACTGTAGGTGGTGTAGAAGGATTTGATGGTTCTAAAAAACAAGCCAAAAAAGAAGTGGTACAGAGTATTGCTTAAGCATTTTTTTAATCAATATATAATAAAGCTCATCTAATTTAGATGGGCTTTTTTTAGGTAATTTTTTTTGGAAAGAATTAGTGTAAGTATCATGTAAGGTCTAAATAATTACATGAAAAACTATTACTATTGGTTGTTTTTACTTTTTATGCATGTAGTGAATTTATCTATATTTGTTACTGATAGATAAGTTTAATTACTATAATATGAATAAATATTTTTTGTTATTTTTTGGTTTGTTTTCCTCTTTGATTTTTTCGCAAATAAGAGTTGATTATAATCATGATTTAAATGGAAATCCAATCGAGGGAGAGTTTCATACTTTTTTGAAGAATGAGAGTCCAGGTGTTCAAATAAAAATTGAAGGGGAATTAACTAATTATGAAAAAGGGTTATATGTAGATGATAATAAGCAAAAACATGAAGGCTATATATTATTTAATGCAAAAAAAATCTCTTTTAGAAAAAGACTAGATGATTTTGAATTAACTAAATCGGTTTTAGCCTCGGAAATAGAATACTTAAAACTTGGGATAGATTCCTTTTTTATTGCTAAAAAAGTAAATTATAAAGGGAAAATTTTAAAAAAGCCAATTTTGATAAAATATATATCAACAATTGGTGAAAATGAAATTGGAAAAGTATATCAATTTAACGGAATTAACCATTATTTGAAAAGGTCTTATTTTGTAATAAAAACTCCTGAATCTGATATTTGGGAGAACTTTAATATTACAACGAAAGAAGATTTTAAAACTTTGGTGTTTAAGTATTTTAGTAAAGCTCCTTATGTGAATTATAAAACAAAGGAAGACCAGTTTTCTAAAGATGACTTGCTGACGATAATTAAAACTAATGAATTTTATCAAAATTATATAAAAGGAGATTCAGTATATTATAATGAGAACTGGCAACAACTGTTAAGCTCAAAAGGGAAAAAATATTCAGCTAAAATAGTTGGGTTAAAAGATTCTATATGGACAATTGATTATTTTAATGGAAAAGATAAAATATATGAAGCAAACTATTCATCAATAAATCCAAATAAGAAGCATGGTCTGTTTAAGTTTTTTGATGATAATAATATTATAGAAGAACGTAAATATTCAAATGATTCGCTTATAGAGTTTAAATCGTTTTATAAAAATAAGGTTTTAAAAAAACATATTTTGTACACTTTAGATGTGTTAGAAAATAATGTGTAAAATAGGTATGTTGCACTTAATGATTCTCTAGGAGTTTCGTTATTAGAAAGTAATGGGAATGCAATTTTAATTGATAACAAAGAAGGATATAAACATCATTACGTTAATAACAAATATAGTTATAGTCAAAAAGGAAATGAAAAAAGTATTTTTTATTTAGGGGAATATGATATAGAAACAAATAAATTTAAAAAAGAGTTGTCGTATTTTTTTCAAAATCACCCTCTACGTAATGAATTGATGAGTAAAAAAGGTAATGCAGGAGGTGTAATTTTAATATCAATGGTATTGGATTATCAAGGAAAAGTAATTTCTTATGAGATAATGAATAGTTTGGGTTCTGATTTTGATAAAATAGTTAGCGATTTTTATAAAGAAGAAATTATTTTAGAAGGAGGAAAGGGATTTAAATTTAAGGGATTAAAGTTAAAAGAAGATAGAGGTAATATTCAATTCTTATTACCAATTACTTTTTTAAATAAAAGATTTGAACCTATATATAATGGTACAAATAATTACTGGTTTTATCAACATATGTTCCATCAACAAATGATGATGCATAATCAAATGAGTGCTCCGGCGATGCGTTTTTAAGACTTATTTTATTAGGGGGCATAAACACTTCTATTTCATTGCACAAAAATCTTTTGAGCCTTATCTTTGCACACTTATTAAAAAATAGATGGGTACTGCGGTAGGTATAGCAAAAAGTAATTTTTTTGCTGATTTTAAGGAGATTACAAAGGTAAGGTTAGCAATTAGCGTTGTTTTCTCTTCCATTGCAGGCTATTTTTTAGCAGTTTCAGAAGTTAAACTTGCACCTATATTATTGCTGTCTTTTGGTGGCTATTGTATGGTAGGAGCATCCAACGCTTATAATCAAATTATAGAAAAAGATTTAGATGCTTTAATGGATCGGACTAAAAACAGACCTATACCGTCTGGCAGAATGTCTGTTAATAAGGCATTGGTAATTGCTATTACTTTAACGATATTGGGTGTAATTGCTCTATATGCACTAAATGCTAAAACAGCTATGTTTGGTGCTATATCAATCTTTTTATACACAAGTATATATACACCTTTAAAAACAAAAACACCTTTGGCGGTTTTTGTTGGTGCATTTCCAGGAGCAATTCCTTTTATGTTAGGTTGGGTAGCAGCAACTAATGATTTTGGAATAGAACCAGGAACACTTTTTATGATTCAATTTTTTTGGCAATTTCCGCACTTTTGGGCATTAGGTTGGATGTTAGATGAAGATTATAAAAAAGGCGGATTTAAAATGTTGCCTACGGGTAAAAAAGATAAAGGAACAGCATTACAAATTATAATGTATACCATTTGGATGATGGTAATATCGATAATTCCTGTATTTGGTATCACGGGGAGTTTGCACTTGTCTATACCAGCGGCAGTAATCGTATTTTTAATGGGTATGGTAATGTTGGTGTTTGCTATAAAGTTATATGAAAAACGAGATAATCCATCAGCAAGAAAGTTAATGTTGGCAAGTGTAAGTTATATTACATTAATGCAAATAGTATATGTTATAGATAAATTTATTTAAGGAATGGATTTAACAGAAAGAACGCAGAAAGAAAAAAACAATAGCGCCAAAAAAATGATGCTATGGTTTGGGATTGTAAGTCTTGTTATGGGATTTGCAGGGTGGACAAGTGCTTACATTGTAAGTAGTTCTAGAAAAGATTGGTTAAGGGATTTTGAGTTGCCTTCCTCTTTTTTCATAAGCACTAGTATTATAATATTAAGTAGTATTACGTATTATTTGGCATTACAACTCACAAGAAAAGGAAATAAACAATTAACCACTACGTTACTATTAGCAACATTAGGTTTGGGTATACTATTTATAGTATTGCAGTTTAATGGTTTTTCAGAATTAATAGGAGAAGGATATTACTTTACAGGGCCAACAAGTAGTATAACGATGTCTTATATATTCTTAATAGCAGTAGTGCATATTGTGCATGTGGTTGCTGGTTTAATATCATTATTGGTCGTATTATTTAATCAAACGAAAGGAAAATATACAGCAGAGGAAACATTAGGATTAGAACTAGGAGCCACATTTTGGCATTTCTTAGGAATTTTATGGGTGTATTTAATGTTATTTTTCTATTTCTATAGGTAAAAAAGACTCATAAATTAAGTTTTAAGCAAGAGTATTTGGATTAATTATAAATAAGCGATTTTTTTTAGAAGATTTTAAAACCAAAAATTTTCTATAGACGAAAAAAATGTAAATTTGTCAAAATTTTAATAACACGATAATTAGTATATGGATTCTACGGTTACACAAGGGAAAGTTTGGGAAGGTGGAAATAAGCCATTAGATGCAAGCTATGGAAAAATGATGATGTGGTTTTTCATTGTATCAGATGCATTAACTTTCTCAGGTTTCTTAGCAGCATATGGTTTTTCTAGATTTAAATTTATAGAAACATGGCCAATAGCTGATGAAGTTTTTACACACGTACCTTTCTTTCATGGGAACTACCCAATGGCTTATGTGGCATTCATGACATTTATATTAATTATGTCTTCGGTAACAATGGTGTTAGCTGTTGATGCAGGGCATAAAATGCAAAAGAACAAAGTAATATGGTATATGTTCTTTACCATTATCGGTGGTATCATATTCGTAGGTTCACAAGCTTGGGAATGGGGAACATTTATAAAAGGAGATTTTGGAGCTTTAGAAACTAAAAGTGGCAAAATATTACAATTTGTAAAAGCAGACTCCGGCGAAAGAGCAGCTCTAAGAGATTTTGCAAAACCATTACATGGAGAAAGAGTACAACACGAGCGTAAAAACGGGATGTGGTTTGTAGGTGAAGGCTCTTTACCAAGCTATTCTGTTAATGAGGTGGTTGAAGGTTTTAAA
>CALHVB010000076.1 GCA_938039345.1 uncultured Sediminicola sp. | reverse complement strand
TTAGAAGGACAAAAAGAAAAAAGTTTTGATTCTGTATGGCCAATTATAGGCACCCCAGATGTACAAGGAGGGTTAAGGCGCTTAAGAGAAGATGGCACTTTAAACCATTTTACTGCAAGCTGTGGGCAAGCCATATTTTTAGGAGACAAACTTCCTTTGTATGGCGATTTATTTATTCCTGAACCAGTAGGAAGATTAATTCGTAGAGCAAAAGTAGAGCATATTAATGGTAAAACAGTTTTAAGTAACACATACAAAGAAACAGAGTTTTTGGCATCTACAGACCCAAATTTTAGACCGGTAGATATGAAAACTGGGCCAGATGGTTGCTTATATGTTGTAGATATGTATCGTGGCATTATTCAAGAAGGTAACTGGACAAAAAAAGGTAGTTTCTTAAGATCTGTTATCAAAGAAACAGGTCTAGATAAAAATATAGGTAAAGGTAGAATTTACAGGATTGTACACGATGAAATTGAACCTTCTAAACCAATAAAGCTTTTAGACAAAACTTCAAAAGAACTACTACCATTCTTAAGTCATGATAATGGTTGGTATCGTATAAATGCACAAAAATTAATCGTCTTAAAAAATGATATATCTATTGCCTCAAAATTAAAAAAGATAGCAACATCTGGCAAATCTGCTCTAGGAAGGCTACACGCGTTATGGACATTGGAAGGGCTAAATGTTATTGATGAAAAGCTTATTTTAGAAGTTCTTAAAGATAATGACACAAGAGTAAAACAAGCTGCTCTAAGAATTTCTGAACCTTATTTAAAGCAAAATAATATTCAGATTTTAAATGCTGTTAGTACTTTAAAAAACGATTCAGACATACAAATTCCTATACAACTTATACATTCATTGTCTACACATAAAACACCTAAAACTAAAGCTATTATTAAAGAGATTTTAGAAAAAAAATCGGAAAATGAAGTAATCACGATAGTGGGAACCGAAGCTCTAAAAGATGTACCCCCAATAGTAGAACAGCTTAAGAAAAAACATATTTTACGAAATAGCAAAGTTAAAAATGCCATTATAAGCGGTTATAAAAACTACCAAAGTATTTGTGCAACCTGTCATGGAAAAGATGGCAAGGGAATGGATGATTTAGCACCACCATTAGTTGGCTCTACTAGGGTTACAGGTAATTACGAAATTACATCTAAAATATTACTTCATGGACTTACAGGACCAATAGATGGAAAAAAATATTCTGGAGTTATGATGAGTATGAAACATCAGGATAATAAATGGATATCAGATGTCTTAACTTATATTAGAACAGAACTTAATGATGCTGGTCATGTTCCTGAATGGAAAGTTAAAATGATTAGAAACCAAAATAAGGATAGAGATACTTATTGGACTGTAGAAGAACTAATGAAAAACAATAAAAAGAATTAGTTTTTAACCCCTGACATGTTACGACACTTCCTCGAATTAATTTTGCAATACGTCTAATATAAAACTTTAAAAAAATGACAAATGCAATTAATTGGTTCGAGATTCCTGTAACAGATTACGAAAGAGCAAAAACGTTTTATGCTACAATCATAGGAGAAGACATTATAGATCACCATATGCCAAACATGAAATATGGTGTTTTCCCTTATGATATGGAGAAGAAATGTATTGGTGGAGCCATTGTTCAAATGGAAGGGGTAAAACCTAGTACAGACGGTTCAACAGTTTACTTAAACGGAGGCGATGATCTTAATATTACTTTAAACAAAGTAGAAGCTGCCGGAGGCAAAATAATAATGCCAAAAACAGATATAGAAGAAAATGGTTTTATTGCTCAGTTCTTAGATACCGAAGGTAATAAAGTAGCCTTACATTCTATGGCTTAGTCTATAAGTTTCACAAGTATTTACCAAAGAAAACATTAGGTAGCAAATCTTAATGGGGTTTGCTATCTTCGTTATATATGTCTCAGTTATCCAGAATCATAGCAATACTTACACTGCTAAAATCTAAACGAATTTTAACAGCAACAGAGCTTGCTCATAAATTTGATGTTAGCGTAAGAACGATATACCGAGATATAAGAAAATTAGAAGAAGGAGGAGTTCCTATAATTACAATAGAAGGCAGAGGCTACTCCTTAATGGATGGCTATACCGTAGCTCCTGTACAATTTACAGAAAAACAAGCTAATGCTTTAATTACTGCAGAACACCTAGTAAACTTAAGTAACGATTCTTCTTTTGTAACAGATTTTGAAGAGGCCATGACCAAGATTAAATCGGTCTTTAGAACCTCTATTCAGGCAAAAAGCGAATCTTTAAGTAAAAAAATTCATGTTTTTAATTTTAAAAAAGAAAACATTGCCAGTAATGCACTTTCAGAAATACAATTGGCCATTACCAACTTTAATTACGTAGAGATAAATTATAAAAAGGCAAATGACACTAATATTTCGTTTCGAAAAATAGAACCTTACGCTTTTTATTCTACGGTAAACAAATGGATTCTTATAGCATGGTGCCACCTAAGAAATGAGTATAGAGCTTTTAGAATAGATCGTATTCAGCATTTTAAAATACTTCCCGAAAAATTTAAAGACCGCAACTTTAATTTACAATCTTATTTTTCTTCCTGTCCGTACGAGGATAAATAATATATATTCTACAATCTCCAATTAAAAACACTTAACGATTACCTACAAAGTGTAAAAATTCTTTTTACGTTAATTTCATTATATTTACTACTAACCATTTAATAACTATAAAAATAATAAACATGAAAAAATTAATTGCAGAATTTATTGGAACACTATGGCTTGTTCTAGGTGGCTGTGGAAGTGCAGTTTTAGCTGCTGGCTACCCAGAATTAGGAATAGGCTTTGTAGGTGTATCTATTGCTTTTGGTCTTACTGTATTAACTATGGCCTATGCTATTGGGCATATTTCTGGTTGCCATTTAAACCCCGCAGTATCTATTGGCCTGTGGATGGGTGGCAGATTCGAGAGCAAAGAATTAATTCCCTACATTATTGCACAAGTACTAGGAGGTATTGCTGGTGCGGGTATATTATACCTTATTGCTAGCGGAAAACCTGGATTTGAAATTGGTGGCTTTGCAGCTAACGGTTACGGAGAACATTCTCCTGATGGCTACGGAATGGTTTCTGCCTTAGTTACAGAAATTGCTATGACCTTTATGTTTCTAATTATTATACTAGGTGCTACACACTCCAAAGCCCCTAAAGGTTTTGCTGGCTTAGCTATAGGTCTTGGACTAACACTGATACACTTAATTAGTATCCCTGTTACCAATACCTCTGTAAACCCTGCAAGAAGTACTAGCCAGGCATTATTTGCTGGCGGATGGGCAGTAGAACAATTGTGGTTGTTTTGGGTAGCTCCGATTATTGGTGCAATTATAGCAGGAATTGTATACAAGTTTATATCTCCTGAAAACGACTAGACTAAGCCTTAAATATAAAAGTAAAAAAAGATGCTTCGTGTTACGAAGCATCTTTTTATTTTTAACCTAACTAAAGTTATTTTTCTATTAAATAGGAATCTAAATGATTTTTTAAAACTTCATACGAAGCATAACCTCTGGTTAATGCTATTTTTTCATTTCCCTTTTCTAAAATTAGAGTTGGAAAGCCATGTATGTGTTGTGAATTATAAAATAAAAAATCTTTATAAGCTTTATTATAATACGCTACCTCTTTCATCTTGGTGATAAAATCCTTTGAGTTAAATCCAATTTTTTCAGCATAAGTTCCATAAGCAGTAATTTCTTCAGGGTGCATTCCATCAAAGTATACCGCTTTATGTAAAATATCTGCAAACTCAAAAACCTTTTCTGGCATATATTCTTTTATAATACATAAAGCCATAGCAGGTGGCACAGAGTTTAATACCATTTCCCCATCCTCTAACGGACCCTTTAAAAATGCTTCTCCAAAAGTAACTCCTGTTAAATTCTCTACACTTTTATAAGCGCCTTGTTTAATATGCGGAGCAACCTCATTAATTAAGCCTGCTTCTTTCCCAATAAAAAGCCCTCCGCTAACAAGTGTAAAATCTATTTCTTTATGATACTCATTATATATTTTTGAAATTACAGGACCAAATCCATAACACCAACCACATAAAACATCTGTATAGTATATAATTTTAGTTTTATTCATATTAACAAAGCTATAATAATACAGTATATTTATCAAGTACCTACCTTTTGGTAGGTATAAATGTTTTATTAAAATTTAATATTTATGTCTACAATAGAACAAGAAATATGCCCTGTAAGTGAAGCTTTAAAAATAATAGGAGGCAAATGGCGCCTACAAATTATTAATGAAATAGGAGAAAATACAATACGATTTGGTGTATTAAAAAGAAGTATTCCTGCAATTAGTGAAAAAATGCTTATTCAGGAACTCAAGGTTTTAGTTGCATATGAAGTTATTCATAGAAAAGCTTACAATACAATTCCTCCTAAGGTAGAATATTCTATTACAACATTCGGAAAAGGAATATTTCCTATAATAGAGCAAATAAAAATATTTGGAGATAGCAGAGTTGCTAAAATGGCTGGTAAAAAAAGTTAAGCTTTACCCTCCCATTCTTTGTAAAAATGTTCTAAATACTGTTGCATAAATTGATGGCGTTCTTCTGCTAATTTAATTCCAGTTACAGTATTCATTTTATCTTTTAACAATAATAATTTCTCGTAAAAATGATTAATTGTTGGTGCAGTAGATTTTTTATACTCCTCCTTAGTCATATTTAAATTTGGAGTAATTTCTGGATTATAAAGCGCTCTATTTTTAAACCCTCCATAATTAAAAGCTCTTGCTATACCAATAGCACCAATAGCATCTAACCTATCTGCATCTTGCACTACTTCTAACTCTTTAGATGTAAATTTTTTAGACTTATTTTCTAAGCTAGACTTGTAAGAGATATTATTAATAATATTTACTACATGCACAATTACAGCAGCATCTACATTTAACTTTTTTAAAAACTCACTAGCTAATTTAGGTCCTATAGTTTCATCTCCGTCATAAAATTTAGCATCGGCAATATCGTGCAATAAGGCACCTAATTGTACAATAAAAGAATCTACTTCTTCTCCTTTAGCAATGAGGTTTGCATTATTGTATACTCTAAGTATATGAAACCAATCGTGTCCGCCTTCTGCCCCTTTTAAAGTTTCTTTTACAAAGGCTATTGTTTTTTCTATAATAAGGTTCTGTTTCATTCAAAAGAAGTTACGCCAGTTTTAATTTGTTTTTCTACCATTGCAATTAAAGCATCTAAATCTCCTGTATTCTCAATAGGTTTATGAACATCAAATGTAATTTTAGACCCTAATCCATAAGGAAATTTACCATAACGATGTATTTTCCAAGAATCATTAATACTAATTGGTATAATTAAAGCTGAAGGAGCGTTTTTTAGTAATATTTTTAAGCCAGTAGGCTGAAACTTTTTAGGCACTCCTGTTCTACTTCTAGTCCCTTCAGGAAAAATAACTGCACTTCTTTTATGCTCTTCTATATATTTTCCAAGTTTAGAAATTTCTCTTAATGCTTGTTTAGAATCTTTCCTATCTATTAAAACAGAACCTCCATGCCTAAGATTAAATGATACACTAGGAATTCCTTTTCCTAACTCTATTTTACTAACAAATTTTGGATGGTGCGCTCTCATATGCCATATAATCGGAGGTATATCGTGCATACTTTGGTGGTTAGCTACAATTATTAAGGGTACATTTTCAGGAATCTCATGTGGGTTATTAAATGTATGCTTTGTTCCTAAGGCAACGCCACATTTCATAAGAGAAAAATTAAGATAGCTTACAACGCGCTTAAGCCCATTATAACCAAATACCCTATAACCTATCCATTGCAATGGCTCAAAAACGATAAGTGTTAAACCAAATAAAAGAGAATAAAGTGCACTTAAAGGATAAGCTACTATTTTTTGCATTTAACAAAAATAAAAAACCGCTCTCTATTAAAGAACGGTTTTTAGAAAAGTTTTATTTACAAATGCTTAACAAAACTCGTTGTAAGCACCCATTAAATTTTCAGCAATCATTTGTGCTGGTCTACCTTCTATATGATGACGCTCTATCATATGTACTAATTCACCATCTTTAAATAATGCCATACTTGGCGATGATGGAGGAAAAGGAACCATAAGGCTTCTAGCTTTATTTACCGCTTCTTTATCTACACCAGCAAATACAGTAACTATATGATCTGGTTTTTTCTCATTTGTTAAGCTAAATTTAGCTGCTGGTCTTGCATTTGCTGCAGCACAACCACAAACAGAATTTACAACTACCAAAGTAGTTCCTTCTTTTGCAATTGCAGTTTCCACAGCCTCTGCGGTATGTAATTCTTCAAACCCAGCAGATGCAAGGTCTTCTCTCATAGGTTTAACTAATTCTGCAGGATACATAATCTATATTTTTAATCAATTAATAAAAGTCTTCAAAGATAATCTATTTGTCGCATTTTTATAGGTTACCTTAACTTTTCCTTAGCGCTTCTTTTTATAGCTAATACCATATCTTTGAAAAAAATTAAATTTTAAAATGATTAAGTGGATTGGGGCCTTTCTAGGGTATTATGTATTAAGACATTGGGTAGGAGGCATAGTAGGTTTTTTTATTGGTAGTTTTTTTGATAAAGCAAGTGGTAATATTAGAGGAGCACAATCCGTTTTTGAAGATATTACAAGACAAAAAGTATCTCCTGCCGATTTTGAATTAAAATTACTGTCACTGTGTTCTATAGTTATAAAAGCAGATGGAACTATAAGTAAGAGCGAAATGGAATATGTACAACGCTATTTTGTAGGCACTTATGGTAAAGAAAAAGCAAATGCGATATTTAGGACTTTTAATGACGTTATAAAAAAACAAGAGATTTCGGCGCAAGAAATTTGCAGTTATTTAAACCAACGAACACGGCCAGAGGTACGTATGCAATTACTACATTTTTTATTTGGAATAGCGCAAGCAGATGGTTCTGTAAGTTCCTTAGAAGTTAGTAAAATACAAGAAATAGCAGGGTATTTAAGAATAAATATTCGCGATTTTGAAAGCATAAAAGCAATGTTTATTAAGTCTGTTGATAATGCATATAAAATATTAGAGGTAGAAAAAAGCGCTTCTAATGATGCTATTAAAAAAGCCTATAGAACCATGGCTAAAAAATACCACCCAGACCGAGTAAATACAGAGAATGAGGCTATTAAAAAAGGTGCCGAAGAAAAGTTTAAACAAGTACAAAAAGCATACGAAGAAATACAAAAAGAAAGAGGACTTTAAGAATATAAAATGCAAGAGTTTTGGTTTTACATACAATTAGGTTTAAATCATGTTTTAGATATAAATGCTTATGATCATGTATTATTTTTAGCTGCACTAGCACTCCCCTTCTCTTTTAAAGAGTGGAAAAAAATAATTATACTAGCCACAGTATTTACCATTGCCCATTGTTTGTCTTTAACCGTATCTGTATATAATATACTTACCATAGATACAAGCTTTATAGAGTTTTTAATTCCTGTAACTATTCTCTTTACTGCATTTTACAATATATATACTACGCTATTTAAAAAAACAAAAACACACTACCTATTTCAGCTAATAACAACTTCTTTTTTTGGATTTATACACGGTTTTGGCTTCTCTACGTATTTTAAAATGTTAATGAGTCAAGAAGAAGAAAAATTAGTGCCTTTACTAGGTTTTGCAACGGGTATTGAGGTTTCGCAAACCACAGTTATTCTTTTTATTTTAATTTTTATTCACTTCTTAAAATCCATATTGCAAATAAAACAGTATATAACCGTGGTGTTATTTTCTTTATTAATTATAGGAATAACATTACCGCTAGTAATTAAAGCTTTTCCCCAATAGAATTTTAAATAAATTTAAACGTTTAATTATTTATAGATTTTAAAAAGCAAGTATATTCGTACTTTTACTTTTTGTAACCCAAAGTATATTATATAGTCAAAAAACGACTTATAATTGAAATGACTTTATGGAAGAAAGAAAACAAAAAAAATACGACCAAGCCTATTTAAGAATGGCCCAAGAATGGGGTAAACTCTCCTACTGCAAGCGTAAGCAAGTAGGCGCCATTGTTGTAAAAAACAGAATGATTATTTCTGATGGTTACAACGGCACCCCTACAGGTTTTGATAATATTTGTGAGGATGATGAAGGTTATACCAAATGGTATGTTTTACATGCCGAAGCAAATGCTATCTCTAAAGTAGCAGCTTCTACACAATCTTGCAACGGTGCAACTTTATATATTACATTATCACCTTGTAAAGAATGTAGCAAATTAATACACCAGTCTGGCATAAAACGTGTTGTATATGAAAACGAATATAAAGATACATCGGGTTTAAAGTTTTTAGAAAAAGCAGGAGTAGAAATAATACATATGCCTGTAAAAGAGGATTCGTAATTAAATGAAAAAAAAATACACCTACTTATTACCAACTATAATTGCCTTTGCTTTAGCTATAGGCATCTTAATTGGCGGTAAACTTAATTTTAATGATAGTCCGGAAAAACTTTTTACTACCAATTCTAAAAAAGACAAACTAAATAGATTAATAGATTATATTGATTACGAATATGTAGACGATGTAAATACAGATAGCATTGTAGATATTACTGTAAACAATATTTTAGATAAGCTAGATCCACATTCCGTGTACATTCCAAAAAAAGAAATGGCGAAAGTCTCTGAAAATATGAAAGGAGATTTTGTTGGAATTGGAGTTAATTTTTACATGTACAAAGATACCATTGCCGTTATAAGACCTGTAAAAGATGGCCCAAGTTTTTCTAAAGGCATTAAAGCAGGCGATAGAATATTAATGGCGAATAACGACACTTTGTTTGGACAAAGAATGCCTAGTGATGTAATTGTAGAAAAGCTTAAAGGAAAGGAAGGAACTTTTGTAAAACTTAAAATATACAGGCAACAACAAGATTCTATCTTCTCTGTTAATGTAAAAAGAGGGGTTATTCCACTTAAGAGTGTAGACGCATACTATATGCTTACTTCTGAAATAGGATATATAAAAGTAAACAGGTTTGCAGAATCTACCTATAAAGAGTTTAAACATGCTTTAACTAGTTTATTAAAACAAGGAGCAAAAAAACTTACCTTAGACCTAAGAGACAATCCAGGAGGTTATTTGGGCATAGCAGAACAAATGGCAGATGAGTTTTTACAAGATGGTAAACTTATTTTATTTACAAAAAACAAAAAAGGAAAAATAGAAAAGTCGTTTGCTACTGATGAAGGCGATTTTGAAAACAAACCCATATATGTTTTAATAAATGAACGTTCTGCATCTGCCAGTGAAATTATAGCGGGAGCACTGCAAGACAACGATTTAGGGACCATTGTTGGTCGCCGTTCTTTTGGAAAAGGATTAGTACAACGAGAAATGGAATTAGGCGATGGCTCTTCTGTTCGCCTAACAATTTCTAGGTATTACACCCCAACAGGTCGTTCTATTCAAAAAACTTATAAAAACGGAAACAAAGACTACTATAATAAATTTACTGAGCGCTACCATAATGGCGAACTTATTTCTGTAGATAGCATTAAAGTTGCCGATTCACTAAAATTTACAACACCTAAAGGAAAAGTTGTTTATGGTGGTGGTGGCATTATTCCTGATGTTTTTGTCCCTATTGGATCTAATGAAGAAGAGGCTATAAAAAGTTTTGAAAACTTAGGTTTTGTATCCAGGTTTGTTTTTGAACACTTAGATGAAGACAGAGGCAGGTACACAGATTATAACAAAGAAAGCTTTATTACTTCTTTTTCTGTAGACGATATTCTATTCGAAAATTTTATTAACTATTCTGAAAATTCTCTGGTTATTAAGAACCTAAGATTACAATATTACGAGATGGAAGATGTTTTAAAACTATATATTAAAGCAGCACTCGCAGAACAATTATTTGATACTAATACTAGAGAAAAAATTAAAAGCAAGAACGATAAAATGCTTCAAAAAGTAATTGAAGTAGATGGTATAGATTCTAGTAACAACTAAGCCTACTTATCCTCCTCTACCTTTTTTTGTATTTTCTTAGATGTATTGTAAATTAATAGCAATACAATAGCACAAAGTGAAGCAAAAACACCTATTAAAGCAATAAGGCTATTGCCTTCTAATGGGTTTTCTAAATCAATTAGCGTACAATTATATGTAATAAGTCCAATTGCTAAAACAATAAGAATAATAGATAAAGCTTTATTCATGATATTAAATTTATCTCCCTATAAAAAGTTGATTAATATTTGCTGCAAATAATTTAACAGCAATAGCTAACAAAATTACACCAAAAACTTTACGAATAACACTTAATCCATTTTTTCCCAATAATTTTTCTACTCTTTTAGAGAATTTCAAAACTAAATACACAAAAATGATATTAATAATTATGGCTACAATAATGTTTTCTACATAATATTCTGCCCTTAAAGATAATAAGGTGGTAATGGTACCTGCTCCTGCGATTAACGGAAAAGCAATAGGAACTATAGAAGCACTTTCTGGTTCTTCATCCTTATACAGGGTAATTCCTAAAATCATTTCTAGAGCCAAAAACAATAAAACAAAGGAACCAGCAACTGCAAAAGAATTAACATCAATACCTATTAATTTTAAAATTTCTTCTCCTATAAAAAGAAACGCAATCATAATAAAAGCCGAAACAATAGAAGCTTTTTCAGATTGTATATGCCCTACTTTATTTCTAAGACTTATAATAATTGGTATACTCCCTACAATGTCTATAACTGCAAAAAGAACCATACTAACCGTGATAATCTCCTTAAAATCAAAATTCATAACGTATAAGTTTTAATTTTAACCTAAGGTACATTATAAAAAACTATTATAATAATATGTTAAGATAGTATCTTTGCATCTTAATATCATGTGTATGTTTCAATTAGGAAAAACATTAGTATCTGAAGAAATTATTGAGAATGATTTTGTTTGCAATTTAAGTGCATGTAAAGGAGCTTGTTGTGTAGATGGCAATGCTGGCGCTCCTGTTGAGGATAATGAAACTGAGATATTAGTAGACATATTTAATGATGTAAAACCATTTTTACGTCCAGAGGGTATTAAAGAAATTAATGAACAAGGTGCTTTTATAAAAGGTGAAGATGGAGAATGGGAAACTCCATTAGTTAACGGAAGTGAGTGTGCTTATGTTGTTTTTTCAGAAAGTGGCATTACAAAATGTGGTATAGAAGAAGCTTATAATGCGGGAGCTATTACATGGAAAAAACCAATCTCGTGCCATTTATACCCAATTAGAACTAGAGAATATACAGAATTTACAGCCGTAAATTATCATAAATGGGAAATTTGCGATGATGCTTGCTCCCTAGGTAAAGAACTGCAAGTGCCTATATATAAATTTGTAAAAGAAGCTTTAATTAGAAAGTTTGGAGAAGATTGGTATACCGAATTAGAAGAAGTGGCAAAAGAACATTCTAAACCGTAGGTAAATAAAGTGAGACTTTTGTTCCTAAAGATTTTTTATTCTCGTCATACAAATCACTAATCTCTACTTCAAAAGAGTTTTGGTAATCTTTAGAAAAATTTGACAACCTTTCTTTAGTAATATCTATACCTACAGATTTACGCTTTAATAATTTACTTTTCTTTATTCTCTCAGAAGCATCCCTTCCTACTCCATTATCTACAATAGAAATTTTAATAAAATAATCGTTTTGCTTACTTACTTGTAAACGAATCTGTTTTTCTCCCTCCTTTGTAGACAATCCATGCCATAAAGAGTTCTCTAAAAAAGGTTGTAGAATTAAAGATGGTATTTTTATGTTATTTGGATCAATATCTTCATCAATATTAACTGTAAAATTAATTTCATTAGAGAACCTAATATTTTCAATATTCATATACAACTCTACTGTTTCTAGTTCTTCTGCTAAAGAAATTTCCTTTAAAGAAGATGCCTCTAAAATTTTACGTATTAATTTAGAAAACTTATTTAAATAATAAACAGCGTTCTTCTTTTCATTATTTATAATATATAATTTAATAGAATTTAATGAATTGAATAAAAAATGAGGATTCATTTGACTTCTAAGCATTGTTTGCTCCAAGGTTAATAATTTCTTCTCATTTTTTAATTGATATTGTCTATATAAAATATATAGAATCCCTGCTAGTAAAATCAATACAATACTACTAACGACCAAAGAGGTTTTATTTTTTTGAAGCTGTAATTTTACAATTTCATTTTCCTTTGCTAATACTTTTATTTGATTATTTTTCTTTTCGGTATCATACCTTATAATCATATCATTAACATACCTAATATTACGCTCGTTAGATATTTCCTTATCAAAAGTTTCTGCTTTTTTATAATAATTTAAAGCACTAGCATAATTACCTCTTTCTTTAGACAAATCGGACAATAAGCTATAAGCACTATACTTTGTTCTTGGCAAGTTATATTTTTTTGCAATTGCCAAGCCTTTAGATAAATACTCTTCCGATTCCTTATATTTTTTTAATTTAAAAAGAGCCCATCCGATATTAATACATGATGTTGCTGTTATATATTTAACCCCCAACTCATTTGCTGCAACAAGGTTTGTTTTTAATATTTTTAAAGCTTTATCTGGTTCACTCTGCTTAATATAAACCTGAGCAATACTATTATTACATATAACAATACCCTTTGCCGAATTTATTTGTTGATTATAATGCAGTGATATTCTATAGTTTTTTAAAGCTTCATCTATTTTATTTTGCTCTTCTAAACATTCTCCTATATTTTGATGATTAATAGCTATACCTAATGTATTTCCTAATTCATCTTCTAATTTTAAGGATTTTTTAAAATATTCTATTGCTAAATCGTATTGCTTTAATGCCTCATAAAGATTTCCTATACTATTTAGAGATACATTAATACTTCTCTTTAATCCGTCAGAAGGATTTTTTATGGTCTCAGCTAATTCTAATGCCTCATGGTTATATTCTAAAGCAGTTTTTATAGCATCTGTTCTCCTATATACTACTCCCAACATATTAAGACTAAAAACCTTAAACTCTAAATTTTTAGCAGTATTAGCTATACTTAACGCTTTCTTATGAAATTCTATAGCTTTTTTAAACTGAGAAATATTTCTTTGTATAGTACCTAGCTGGTTATAGGCATACATTTGTCCTTCTAAATAATTTTTTGCTTTTGAGCTATTAATTACATAATGCATTAATATTGTATCTCTTCTACTAGGCCTTAAAACTAAATCGAGATCAGCATAAGTAACAGGTGCTTGTTCTATTAAATTATCAACATCGTCAATAAATTCTTTAGGTATTTCTTGCGCAATAGTTACCTTAAAAAAAAGTATCGCTAAAAATGTTATGGTTTTAATAATAAATCTACTCATATTATAGCAAATCTAAAAAATCTGATTTTTTCTGCCTAGATACAGGAATTTTATGATTAGATTTTAAAATAACATAACCATCTGTTTTTATAAACTCTTTTATTTTATTTAAATTTATAATGTATGAATTATGTATTCTAAAAAAAGAATTTTCTGGAAGTATTTCGTTAACTTCTTTAAGCTTTTTAGTTAGTAAAATTTTTTGTCCATTCTCTAAATAAATAGTACTATAATTACCGTCTGAGGCAGCATATAGAATATCATCGTCCTCTAAAAATAAAAGTTTTCCATCAGTATTAATTGTAATTTTTTTATGCAACGAATTAGCATTAAAATTCAATAAAATATGTTCTAACTTTTCAGATGTATTATTTTTAAAATTGTATTTTTTTATTTTTTGTATTGTTAAATCTAAATCATCAGAATCTATAGGTTTTAACAAATAATCTATTGCTTCATTTTTAATAGCTTTTATAGCATATTGATTGTAAGCAGTAGTTATAACTACAGGAAAGTTTTTATTTTTTATTTTTTGAATAAATTGAAAACCATCCATCGTGGGCATTTCAATATCTAAAAACAAACAATCTGGTGTTTTTCTCTCTAAATAATCTAGAGCTTCTAATGGATTTGTAAATGAAGCTATTACTTTAATTTCATCACTAAAATTAGTTAACTCCCAAGAAAGACTTTGGAGTGCTTTTATTTCATCATCTACTATTACAGCTTCTATCATATTACAAGTAAGTTAATCAAAAATAACACAATGACGATGAATGGTATTAAAATATGTATTAATGGAACTTTTAATAGTATAACCTGCCACAAAACAAATGAATTTGGTTCGGCATACTAACTAGCAAACAAACTTAAAATACAAATAACCAGTACCCTACCCTATCTACTATTTATACAAAAAATAGTGCTATTTGCACATTTAGGCATATTATATGGAATAGATTATTATAACTTTAAAACCCCAGAACGCCTTAAAAACATTATTGAAATTTTAGTTAATTATAAATAAAAATCATGAAAAAATCCATTATTTTATTTTTGATACTATTACTTGTTTTAGTTCTAACTGTAATAACTGACACCAAAAAAACGTTATTATCTAAAAGTACTGTTAATATAGAAATAACTAATTCTAACAATTATCTATTAACAACATCGAGATAAACAGCTTATTAACAATATAATAACACATTCTAACTTCTATTGAAAATATCACTATTACTGGTATTTCAACGAGTGAAAAAAATAAAATATTAACTATTTTGTAAGATAAATACAAAAGAGTTGTAATCATAAGGGGGTTTTAATTAAAAATATAGTTATTTTTGCAACTCCCCATTTTTTTATTAAAATATAAAGCTTATTTATTGTCTATGTCCTTTTGCTAGTTAAGCAAATTATAGAGAATAAACATAATATTTATGAAACTGTCAAACTTTGTACGGCCTTAGGTAGTACGTTAAAAAAAAGAACGTTACTTTGTTGAAAAACAGCCTTCCGATGGAATTACACTAAATTAAACAACCAAACCAATACGTTGTTTTGGACATATTGATTTTCTAGGTTTCGGGGGAACTACCTATGATCAAATAGTTTAATTAAAAGTAATTGCGAATTTTGATGAATCGGATTGGTCGTACTGTTTGGCGGTATCATAAAATTAAACATCTTTCATTCTCTCAAAAACACAACAAACATCACTTGCTAGCTTAGATTTCAACATTCTGTGTTAAAAACTTTGTATTGAAATTGATAAATTTTCACTGAAAAATTGACCATATTTTTTCATCTTTGTTTAAAGACAAAGACAAGGATTTTTTTCTCCTTCACCACTTACACAAAAACACAATAAAACTATGTCAATAGCAGTAGAGCCTATTTTGGAAGAAAATGAAGATCGTTTTGTAATATTCCCTATAAAACATAATGATTTATGGGAGTGGTATAAAAAATGTGAGGCTTGTTTTTGGACTGCTGAAGAAATAGATTTACACGAAGACCTTAATGATTGGAATAATAAATTAAGTAAAGACGAGCGCTATTTCATTAAGCACATATTAGCTTTCTTTGCCGCTTCTGATGGGATTGTAAACGAAAATTTAGCAGAAAACTTTGTTAGCGAAGTACAATATGCCGAAGCTAAATTTTTCTATGGTTTCCAAATAATGATGGAAAACATACATTCTGAAACTTACTCATTATTAATCGACACTTATGTTAAGGATGAGAAAGAAAAAAATCAATTATTTAAAGCAATAGAAAACTTCCCTGCAATTAAAAAGAAAGCAGACTGGGCTTTAAGTTGGATAGAGTCTCCAAGTTTTGCAGAACGTTTAATTGCTTTTGCTGCTGTTGAAGGCATCTTCTTTTCAGGAGCATTTTGTTCTATTTTCTGGTTAAAGAAAAGAGGGCTTTTACCTGGGTTAACTTTTTCTAACGAATTAATATCAAGAGATGAAGGTATGCATTGCGATTATGCAGTACACCTACATAACAATCACTTAATAAATAAAGTTCCTAAAAAACGTATTACTGAAATTTTAGTAGACGCTTTAGACATTGAAAGAGAATTTATTACAGAATCTCTTCCAGCAAGTCTTATTGGAATGAATGCTAAGTTAATGACCCAATATCTTGAGTTTGTAACGGATCGCTTATTAGTAGAATTAGGCTGCGATAAAGTCTATAATGCTTCTAATCCGTTCGATTTTATGGATATGATTTCTCTCCAAGGGAAAACAAATTTCTTTGAAAAGCGCGTGTCCGAATATCAAAAAGCAGGCGTTTTAAAAAATGACGATGATGAAGATGCACAGAAAATTAGTTTCGACGCAGACTTCTAAAATATTACAATCTATTAATACCTTTTTTGAGTAATTCAAAATAGGTTTTTACAAATTACCATCAAATTGTTAAGTCCTCAAAAGGCTTGACCTAGATAACGTATCACTTATAAAAAACAATTGTAGCACATGTATGTAGTAAAAAGAGACGGCAGAAAAGAACTAGTAATGTTCGATAAAATTACGGCTAGAGTTCGTAAATTATGTTATGGATTAAACGCCTTAGTAGACCCCTTAAAGGTTGCCATGCGAGTTATCGAAGGTTTATATGATGGTGTAACAACCTCTGAACTAGATAACCTTGCAGCAGAAATTGCAGCAACAATGACAACTACACATCCAGATTATGCCAAACTTGCTGCACGTATATCTGTCTCTAACTTACACAAAAACACTAAAAAATCTTTCTCCGAAACAATGAAAGATTTGTATTTGTATGTTAACCCTAGAACAGAAAAAAAAGCGCCATTACTTTCAGATGAGGTATATAAAGTGATTACTGAAAATGCTGAACGATTAGATTCTACTATAATATATAACCGCGATTTTAGCTACGATTATTTCGGTTTTAAAACATTAGAACGCTCTTATTTATTAAAAATTAATGGGGCAATTGCCGAACGTCCTCAACATATGTTAATGCGTGTTTCTGTTGGTATTCATTTAAACGATTTAGATGCTGCTATAGAGACATACGAATTAATGTCTAAAAAATACTTTACACACGCTACGCCAACACTTTTTAATTCGGGGACACCAAAACCTCAAATGTCATCTTGCTTTTTATTAGCTATGAAAGATGATAGTATAGAAGGTATATATGATACTTTAAAACAAACCGCAAAAATTTCACAATCTGCAGGTGGTATTGGCTTATCTATACACAATGTAAGAGCAACAGGTTCTTATATTGCAGGTACAAATGGTACATCTAACGGTATTGTTCCAATGCTACAAGTATTTAACGATACTGCCAGGTATGTAGACCAAGGTGGCGGAAAGCGTAAAGGAAGTTTTGCCATATATATGGAGCCATGGCATGCCGATATTTTTGAGTTTTTAGACCTTAAGAAGAATCATGGTAAAGAAGAAATGCGTGCAAGAGACTTATTCTATGCCATGTGGATTTCTGATTTATTTATGAAAAGGGTTGAAGCTAATGCTGAATGGACTTTAATGTGCCCTAACGAATGCCCAGGCTTATTTACACACCATAGCGAAGAGTTTGAAGCACTTTACCTAAAATATGAAGCTGAAGGAAAAGGACGTAGAAAAATAAAAGCGCGTGAGCTGTGGGAGAAAATATTAGAATCTCAGATAGAAACGGGCACACCATATATGTTATATAAAGATGCTGCAAACCGCAAGAGTAACCAAAAGAATTTAGGTACAATACGTTCTTCTAACTTATGTACCGAAATAATGGAATACACTTCTCCTGATGAGGTTGCTGTATGTAATTTAGCATCTATCGCCCTACCAATGTTCATTAAAAATGAGAAATTTGACCATAAAGAACTATTTAAAGTTACAAAACGTGTAACCAGAAACCTTAATAAGGTAATCGATAGAAATTACTACCCTGTAAAAGAAGCAGAAAACTCTAATATGAGACACAGACCTATTGGATTAGGAGTTCAAGGTCTTGCAGATGCTTTTATTATGCTTCGTATGCCTTTTACAAGTGATGAGGCTAAACAATTAAACCAAGAGATATTCGAAACTTTATACTTTGCAGCTGTAACAGCTTCAATGGAAATGGCTAAAGAAGAAGGTGCATATTCTACATATGAAGGTTCTCCTATGTCTAAAGGAGAATTTCAATACAATCTTTGGGGTATTAAAGACGATGAACTTTCTGGAAGATGGAACTGGGAAAAACTAAGAAAAGACGTTAAGAAAAATGGTGTTCGTAACTCGCTTTTAGTTGCCCCTATGCCTACTGCTTCTACTTCACAGATATTAGGCAATAACGAATGTTTTGAACCATACACATCTAACATTTACACAAGAAGAGTACTTTCTGGTGAATTTATTGTTGTGAACAAGCACTTATTAGAAGATTTAGTTTCTTTAGGGCTATGGAATGAAAATATGAAACAAGAACTAATGCGTGCAAACGGCTCTATACAACATATAGAAACTATTCCTCAGGATATTAGAGAACTGTACAAAACTGTTTGGGAGCTTAGTATGAAAGATATTATTGATATGAGTCGCCAACGTGGATACTTCATTGACCAAAGTCAATCACTAAACTTATTCATGGAAAATGCAAACTACTCTAAACTTACTTCTATGCACTTTTACGCTTGGAAAAGCGGCTTAAAGACGGGAATGTATTACCTACGCACAAAAGCAGCGGTAGATGCTATTAAATTTACTTTAGATAACACCAAAAAGAAAGAAGTACCTGTTAGTGTTGCTGCAGAAGCTGAAGTAGCAGCTGCTACACCAGAGAAAGTAGCTTCTATAAAGGTAAACCCTACTCCTGCAGAACAACAAGATGTAGATATACAACCTATGAGCGCAGAAGAAATGAAAGAATTAATTGCTAGATCAAAAGAAGGACAAGCAGATGATGATTGCTTAATGTGTGGTTCTTAATAAGCATTATTGAAACAATAGAAAGACCGTCTAAATTATTTTTTAGACGGTTTTTTTTATATAATATTATGACGTGATCAACTTAAATTCATTGCTTCAGTAAATTTAAAAGCATTTCACAACTATTTCTATTATAATAAAAAAGCTGCCTTAACGACAGCTTCTTTTCTTACTAACCAACCAAACTATATAACATTAACTTATTCTTCTTCTTTCATATGCAGGTACACCATTCTTGAAATTAAGAACAGTAAACAATACAGTACAAGTATGTATATATAATACCTCATATACATACTTAGACGAAGAACTAACTATAATATTTCTAAATAGAATGTTAAATAATTGATTAATAATCTGTTAAAATAAAAAAAGTGGTAACAAACTAAGTTTATTACCACTTTAATATACGATTATTGTTTGCTTAGAAAGCGTAGCTTAAACCAAGTGTCCAATACGTTTGTAATTTATTATCTACTGAATCAAAAGTTTCAGCTGGGTTAGCAATTTGCGCAAAATTTAATGCTTCTTGCTTATTACTTCTTAAACCAAAATCAAAACCAACACCAATCATCTTCCATAAAGTATAACCAAAAGAATTTGTCCAAGTTAAGTTCGATAGATCTCCACTCTTATAGCTTTGAAACATAGATAAATTAGATTTAAAATTAACTGCGCCTAATTTTCTAGTATAATCTGCAACTATTTTAGCACCTAAAGAAGATTCGAAAACTGAATCACCACTACTAAAAATAAAATTATAGTTTAATGGGTGTATTACCACTACTAAATCTGTAATAGGAGTCCATGTAGCACCCACACCAAAATCTAAATAACCTGGATCGTTAAAATTATTTAAGATAGTAGTTCTGTATTCTGCTAAAGCGGATACAGCAAATTTTTCATTTAATTTACGTCCGTATAAAGATGATATATTAAATACATCTGTTGTTTCTCTAAAGCTATCGTCATCCAGCGGGTTATTTTTATCATCTAATTTTACCCATGATAAATTAATACTACCGCTATTTCTCCAGAAGAATTTCTCTTGCTGTAAATTAGCAAAAGCGTTTACTGTAAACCCAATGTTTCCAGAACTATTGTCTCTTGCGTTTTGTGTGTACCAATTGTTAAATCCAGAAAGCGTACCACCAATAGTACCAAAAGCACCTTTCTTCCATCCCGGCAATGCATCAATTTTAGCCTGTAAAGCATCTACTCTACCCTGTATTGCAGCAATAGAATCCTTTTTAGCTCCTTGTAAAGCTTTTAAATCAGCTTCTGTTTGACCGTAAGTAAAGGCCATTCCAGCAAATAATGCGAATGCAATAATTACTTTTTTCATAATGTTAATATTTAATTTATAGTTAATGTGGCGCAAATGTAGTAATACTATACAAATATAAAAATGCGGAAAATGTTAATTTCTTTTGTATA
>CALHVB010000075.1 GCA_938039345.1 uncultured Sediminicola sp. | reverse complement strand
TTACCAACAACAAGCCAATTATAAAATGGATATTGAGTTGGATGATGAAAACAAAAAAATATATGGTAAAGAAACCATTACTTACATTAATAATTCTCCCGACGATTTAGAATTTTTATGGGTACAATTAGATCAGAATGTAAGAGCAAAAGATTCTAAATCTCCATTAAGAGAACAAGAAGAAGTGGCTTTGACACATAGACCATCAACCTTTGTAGGGAAACATATGACAGCCCCTTTCGATGGTGGTTTTAATATAGAATATGTAAAAGATGCTAAAGGAGCACCGCTATCTTATACTATTAACCAAACCATGATGCGTATTAACTTACCGCAGCCATTAAAAAGTAAATCAGAAATATCTTTTTCTATTAAATGGTGGTTTAATGTAGTAAACCATACTGTAGATAGAGCAAGGTCTGGGTACGAATATTTTCCTAAAGACGATAACAGAGCCTACGTAATAGCACAGTTTTTTCCAAGAATGTGTGTTTATAACGATGTAGAAGGTTGGCAAAACCATCAGTTTTGGGGTAGTGGAGAGTTTGCATTACCATTTGGAGATTATGAAGTAAATATTACAGTGCCAGCAGATCATATATTAGATGGTACCGGGGAGTTGCAGAATAGAAAAGAAGTTTTTTCTAAAACCATGATGCAACGTTACGAGCAGGCAAAAAAATCTTACGATAAACCTGTTATTATTGTATCGCAAGCAGAAGCCGAAGCAGCAGAAAAAATTAAATCTACGGCGAAGAAAACATGGAAATTAAAAGCTAAAAATGTAAGAGATTTTGGTTTTGCAACATCACGTAAATTTATTTGGGATATGCAGGCGGTAAAATTAGGAAGTAGAACTGTTATGGCAGTTTCTATGTATCCTAAAGAAGGAAATCCGTTATGGGAAGAATATTCTACTAAGGCAGTAGCGGCAACTTTAAAATCGTACTCTAATCATACTTTTAATTACCCATACCATAAGGCAATATCTGTACATGCTAAGCAACAAGGAATGGAATATCCTATGATTTGTTGGAACTATGGTAGACCTAATGAAAAAGGAGAATATACAGACCGTATAAAATTTGGGATGATAAGTGTAATTATTCATGAAGTGGGACATAACTTTTTTCCAATGATTGTTAATTCTGATGAGCGCCAATGGGGTTGGATGGATGAAGGTTTAGATACCTTTATGCAATATATTGCTGAGCAAGAATTTGGAGAAAAATATCCAGAGGCAATAGCACCTAATGATAAATACCCATCTAGAAGAGGGGAGCCATCGAAAATAGTTCCTTACATGAGCGGAGACCAAAGCCATATAGCACCTATAATGTCTAACCCAGAAAATGTGTATCAATTAGGGCCAAATGCATATGGAAAACCTGCAACAGCTTTAAATATTCTTAGAGAAACAGTAATGGGAAAAGAGTTGTTTGATCATGCTTTTAAAACCTATGCTAATCGTTGGAAATTTAAACACCCAACACCAGAAGACTTTTTTAGAACAATGGAAGATGCTTCTGCTGTAGATTTAGATTGGTATTGGAGAGGTTGGTTCTATACTACAGATTATGTAGATATAGGAGTAAAAGAAGTTAAAAAATACTTTGTGTCTAGTAAGCCTACTGAGAAAATGAAAGAGTACATGGCAGAGCAAAAAATAACAGAAGCGCAATTAATTCCTTTAGTATATTTAGCAGAAGAAGGAGTAGACGATATACCTTCCAAAGAAAAGGGTAAATCTCCAGAAGAAGCATCTAAAACCTTAAAAGAATATATGATGGATAATATGACTGAAGCGGAAAGAGCAGCAGTTAAAACACCTAAATATTTTTATGAAGTAGTTTTTGATAAACCAGGAGGAATACCAATGCCATTAATTGTAGAATATACTTATGCAGATGGTAGCGTTAAAAATGTTACATACCCAGCAGAAGTATGGAGAAAGAATGATGTAGAGGTAAAAAAGGTGATTTCTTCGGAAAAAGAGATTGTAGGTATTGTTGTAGATCCAAAAGCAGAAACAGCAGATATAGATACTGCAAATAACTCATGGCCAAAAGAAGAAGTTAAATCTGGCTTTGATAATTTTAAAGAAAGTATAAAAGGAAAATAAGTTTCTTTTATATTCATACAATAAAGCAAGGTATTTTTAAAAATATCTTGCTTTGTTTTTTAATACTTTTTTGGACATCTAAATTTAACAGCTGGCAAACTTCTTATTATATTTGCTATAAGTAATAGTATAACTATGTTTTTATTTATAAGTGGAGCAGAAATTTTTTTCATCATGTTTATTGTGGTGATGGTTTTTGGAGCGGATAAAATTCCAGGAATTGCAAAAGGCCTTGGTAAAGGTATGCGTCAATTAAAGGATGCTACAGAAGATATTAAACAAGAAATACAGAAAAGTGCAGATAAGCAAGGTATAGACACTAGTTTTACCAAAGACATACAAGAAGAGATAGGCAAAGTAAAAGAGAGTGTAAACGAAATTACAGGTGTTATTAAAAGAAAATAAGTCACTACTAAATGCTTAAAAAACTTATAGATTGGGATGTAGAAACTTTTGTTTATTTAAATAGTCTAGGTTCCGAGTCTTATGATTCTTTTTGGTCTGCCATTACTACTATTACCACATGGATTCCTTTATTTATTATTTTCTTCATCTTTATTTCGTTAAATAATACCAAAAGAGAAACGTTTTTTAAAACGCTTACGGTAATATTATTAATCTTATTTATTACAGTAATTACTGGGCTAACAAAAGAGTTCTTTCAGCGTTTACGACCTAATAACAATGTAGACATAAATACTTTTATAAGAATTGTAAAGAACCCTAGTAGTTATAGTTTTTTCTCTGGCCATTCTTCTAGTTCTTTTTCTATAACTACCCTGATAGTTTTGTTTTTAAGGAAACAGGTAAAATGGTGTTGGGTATTTTATTTATGGCCATTGTTATTTGCCTACAGTAGAATTTATGTGGGGGTTCATTATCCCTTAGATATATTGGTAGGTACAATAGTAGGTATTTCTTCGGGTATTTTATTTTATAAAATCTATTGTAAACTTATAGCACCCTACACAGTATTAAATAGAGATTTGTAACTAATAAAACAGTTTATAGGTTATTACAATCTCTTCTTTTAATAATGGCGATAAAAATTGCATCAGC
>CALHVB010000074.1 GCA_938039345.1 uncultured Sediminicola sp. | reverse complement strand
TACATTATTAAATATTTATTTTATTGATATAGATTCTTTGTTATTACAAATATGCTATGGAAAGACAACTATTAATGGGTGTTGTAGACAGTTAAACAATTACTGTAGACGAATGAAAATATAATAACTGTGGATTTAAATAGGGCTTAACTAATTTTAAAAAACAAGCTTAATACTAATAATAATACATCTTAAGCGTTCTTTAATATGTAGTTAAAATCTTACTTTATGTTTAAAAGGAAAATTATTTATATTTTATACTTTGTTTGTTGCTCTACTATGGGGCAACAAAGTATGCAAGAAGGTTTTCAGTTGTTAGAAACAGGTGATTTTAAAGCTGCAAAGGTTTTTTTTAAGTCTTATTTAGATAATTATCCTAAAAATAAAACGGCTAATATTTGTTATGGGAGAGCATTGGGTTTAAGTGGTAATCCTTTAGAAGCAAATACATTATTTAATAATTTAGTTGCAGTATATCCAAATGATTTTGAAGTAAAATTAAATTATTACGAGTCTTTTCTTTGGGCAAAAAAATATAAGGAGGCTAAGCCATTGTATAAAAAAATGCTAATAGAAAACTCGGATAATTTTGCGGCAAATTTAGGCTATGCAAATACTTTGTCTAACTTAAAAGAATACCCCCAGGCATTAGCGCAAATAAACAAAACAATTGCTCTAGATACAGTAAATAAAAGTGCTAAAATATCTAGAAAATATATACTATTAGGCTATGCAAATATGCTAGTGAATAAGCAAAATTATAAAAAAGGAAAAGAGCTATTAATAGCTATATTTAAAGATTTTTCAGAAGATAAAGAAGCTCTTTTGAATCTTGCTAATTTGTATCTTATAAAAAAAGAAACAGATAAGGCTATACAAACTTATAGTAGGTTAATTAAAACACCAGAGGATTCTATTACTGCTTTAAACGGAATAGCATTAGCTCATCATATTGCAGAAAAAGATAAGAACGCACTAGATGTAGCAATGTTATCTATGGATAAGGTTAAAAATAAGGAAGGAGAAATAAAAGAACGTTCACAAGAACGATATGTACAGGCTTTAATATGGAATAGAAAATTTAAAAAGGCAGAACAGCAGATTGCAAAGTTATCTCATAAGCATACAAATCGTAATTGGGTATTAGGTTTAAAAGCTACTTTAAGTATGTATAAGGGAGATTTTAAAGAGAGTATTAAAAGTTACGATGCTATTTTAAAGAATGATAGTGTTTCTTTTGACGGTAATTTAGGAAAAGCTAATGCATTATTTGCAAATGGTAATACTAAATTGGCGTACAAGGGAGCTTATAATACTTTAAGTATATATAAGAACCAGAAAGATGCTTTAGCGTTTATAAAGAAGTTAAATCTTATGCATACTCCAAGTATAGAAGAGCATTTTGCATACACGTTTGATAATGGAAATAATATTGCCTTTTATACCACAACTACTACACAGTTTCCATTAGCTACAAATTTTAGTGCTAATTTTTCATATCAATATAGAACAACAGAAAATACGGTAACAAACAATAAAGCAAATTCACATATTGTACTCGGAGGATTTAGCTATAAAATATTACCTAAAATTACTTTTAAATCTATTGTAGGAATTAATATATCTAGCTACAATACTACGAGTTACAGCCAGCCAGTATTGGATTTAAGGTTAAAAACAAAACCACTTAAGTTACAGCATTTAGAAATAGGATACCAAAGAGAAGTACAAAATTTTAATGCAGATTTAATACAACGAGAAATTGTAATGAATCATTATGGCGTTAATTATAATTTGGCAACAAATATAAATTTGGGGTGGTATACACAATTTATGTACACACAGCAGAGCGATGCTAATGAAAGAAATTTGTTTTTTACTTCTCTGTATTATTCAATGTTTAAAAAACCAATAGTGAAATTAGGCTTTAATTACCAGTATATAGGTTTTGCAGCACAAGTGCCTACTATTTATTTTAGTCCAGAAAAGTATAATGTAATGGAACTATTTGCTGAGGTTCGAGGAACAATTAATAAGAAAACTAACTATTTAGTAAGTATGGCTGCTGGTTCGCAACAAATAGTTAATAATGATAGAAGTACTGTTTTTAGAGCTGAAACAAGTTTGCAGCATCAGTTTACGGAACGTTTTTCGGGAAATATATATGGTAAATACAGTAATATAGCTTCCGTAACAGCTTCGGGCTTTGAGTTTACCGAGATAGGTTTTAAACTAAAATGGTTGTTAACTAAGAAACCACTTTTTTATAAGAAGATTAAAAATTAATCAAAGGCAAACCCGGTAATTACTCTATAAATAAAGGCATATAACACCATAGAAAACATAATAAAACTGAACCAAGCAAAAGCTTTAAAATAATTTTTAACGATTAGGTTTCCTAGGTTTTTAAATCCTTTTACATAAATGTTTTTAACTAGCGATAATGTTTTCATGATTTTTTTAATTTGAGGTTGCTGAAATAAAAATTATAAGATTAATCAAAAGCAAATCCGGTAACTACTCTATAAATAAAGGCATACAATACCATAGAGAACATAATAAAACTGAACCAAGCAAAAGCTTTAAAATAATTTTTAACGATTAAGTTTCCTAAGTTTTTAAATCCATCTACATAAATGTTTTTAACTAGTGATAATGTTTTCATAATTATATTTTTTTGGTTGTTTATTTGATGACAAAGTTGGGGCAACTATGATCTTTACAGACAAAAAAATTGACAAAACGATAAAAATTAAAGTTAAAATGTATAAAAAAATTCGCGATAACGATGAAGTGTAAAGTATACCGTTTAACGCATATGGTGTAAAAAAGATGAATGGATAATTTTGTTCGTTTATCTGTATAGTACTACTAAGATTGATGTTACAGATGTATGTTATTTATAAAAAAAATAGTTAGCCAATTTTTATTTTAAAGCATAAATAAGGCATTTTTATTTTAGTAAGTTTAAACGACGCATTAATTCTGGTCTATTAGAACGGCTAATAGGAATTACACTTTTCTTTATAAGAACACTATTATCTTCTATATCTATAATTTTAGAAAAGTTAATAATATAAGAACGGTGTATTTGTATAAAAATATTTACGGGAAGTTTTTCTTTTATTTTTTTTAATGTATTGTGTACTCTATAATCCTTAGTTTCTGTTTTTACAGCAATATAATCGCCCTGAGCTTCTATAAATAAAATTTCATTAAACTTTAATTTAATTAAGCGTCTGTCTATATTAATGTATAGTTCGTTATTAATAGAGGATTGTTCGTTGGTGTTAGTAGGAGCTGCAGGAGTATTCGCAATCGCATTTTCTATTTTTAGCACAGACTTTTCAAATCTTTCTTTAGTAATTGGTTTAACTAAATAGTCTACAATTGCTTCGTATTCATAAGCTTCGATGGCAAAATTTTTATCGGAAGTAATTAATACAATTTTAGGAGGATTTTTTAAAGTTTGTATAAAATCGAAACCCGTAAACATTGGCATATGAATATCTAAAAAGATAACATCTACGGTATTTTGATTTAAAAATTTAATTGCTTCTATAGCACTAGAAAATTCTTCTATAGCATTTAAGTTAGGGGTAATGCTACAAAGTTGAGCAACAATTGCTCTTGCTGCAGCCTCATCATCTATAATAATACAATTCATAATCTATAAACCTTTAATGTATACTTCTATTGTTTCTAATACGTTTAAAAACGAAGTATGTAAATTTGTGTTTTCTTCTAATAACTCTTCCTCAAAACTTACTGCTAACCGATAGCCTTGTTGTAGCCCAAGAACATTAAACTTATGTTTTAACTTATGTACAACGGCAGCAGTATTTATGTAATTACGTTTAGTATAATAACTAATGTACTCTTGTTTTTCTTGCGGAAACTCCTTTTTAATAATAGCAATGAACTTCTTTTTAAAAGCCTCATCGTCTCCAGCTAATTCGTTTATATAATTTATGTTCGGAGTTTCTTTCATGCTATTTTTTTAATGTAAAATAAAAAGTAGTTCCAATATTTAATTCGCTGTTAAGCCATACATTACCTTCATATAACTGCACTATTTTTTTAACAATGGATAATCCAATACCTGTAGAACGTTCGTTTTCTCCTATAGATTGAAAAATTTCGAATATTTTTTTATGATATTCTTTCGGAATACCAACACCATTGTCTTTAATACTAAATTGCCAATATTTTTTTTTGTCTTCGCAGTCTATTTCTACAATCCCTTTTTCCTTTTTTATATGTACTACTGCGTTACTTATAAAGTTCTGAAATAGCTGATGTATTTTAGTTTTGTCGGCCATAATGGTAGGGAGCTTATTTTTTATAATTACTTCTACATGGTCTGGAATAAAAATAATACTTGTAATATCATCTATAACCGTATTTACATCTACTAGGGTATTATCTAAATTATCACTTTTAATGGTAGAGTATTTTAAAATACCATCAATTAGTTTATCCATGGCTTCTACCTTTTCTTGCATTAGTGTTAAGTTGGTTTTGCCATTATCGTCTAATATATCCTTATAATCTTCATTAAGCCAAGTAGCCAAAGCACTAATGCTTCTTAAAGGAGATTTAAGATCATGGGATACTATGTGTGCATATTCTTGTAATCCTTTATTGCTATATTCTAATTCTTTTAATAACTTTTCTTTTTGTAGTTCTAAATTACGTTGCTCTGTAATATCTTCTATCATTGCAATTTGGTAGGCAATTTCTCCGTTTTCTTTTTTGTATGCATTTACAGAAGTTTTAGCAAGCAGTGTCGTTTTATCTTTTCTAATATATTTTTTTATAATGGTAAAATTATCTAGTTGATTAGTATTCATCTTATCCATTAATTCTATAGATGCGTCTATGTCTTCTGGCGCAGAGATATCTTTTACACTTAGTTTTTTAAGTTCGGCTTCTGAGTATCCTATTAATTTTATAAATGTTTGATTTGCTTTTACAATTTTACCATTTTCTGTTAGTACAATACTTAAAGGTGAGTTTTCTACAATAATATCTAGTTGTGTTTTTTGTTCTGATAACAGGTGTTTTATTTCTGTTTCTTGAGTAATATCTCTAATAATACCTTGTGCAGCAATTGGTTTTTTATTTTTGTCATATATTAAACTGCTATTAATTTGCAC
>CALHVB010000073.1 GCA_938039345.1 uncultured Sediminicola sp. | reverse complement strand
ACTAAAATTGATTATTGCAAGTATTTAATACTGCAAATTAATATCAATTTATACTACTTTCAAAATATAGTAGCTGTATGCATGTTTTTCTTCGTTTATATATAGCTCAATTTTTAACAAGGAGAATTAAAAACGTACTTTTTAATAGTAGTATTCTCTCATGTAATTAATTGTTATTATTTTATGTTGAAAAAATTAACTAAAATAATAGTTTATTTTCATTTTTAAATCTATTTGTTTTTGATTTTAATAAATGTGAATTATTTTTTGATTTTAACACTATTTTTTATAAATAAGAGGCCTAAAAACATAATGCTGCCGTTAATTAATAATAGTTCATGGCCAAAGATGTAAAAATTTGATTTTGCATAACTACTAGCGCATTCCCAACTACCATCGGCACAATAATTACCATAATAGGAAAATAGCGTAGGGGTATATGTAATAAGAAAGCTTAGCAGTATAGATGTAAGCGCTATTAACCAAACATATTTGTCTTTTATGGTATAGTTTGTAAAAATCCCAAAAGCAAATAAGCCTAATAACGGGCCATAGGTATAACTAGCGGTAGTTAGTAAAATATCTATAACACTTTTATCTAATAAATGTTTAAAAATTATAATAACTATAATAAGTAAAATACTCATAGCAATATGAATTTGCTTACGAATACTCTTTTGTTCTTTTTTATTTTTGTTTTCAATAGAAAGAAAGTCTATACAGAAAGAGGTGGTTAAAGAAGTTAGAGCGCTATCTGCACTACTGTAAGCGGCAGCAATAAGTCCTAGCATAAAAGTTATAGCTACAGTAATTCCTAAACCACTATTTAAAGCAACTTCAGGAAAAAGTAAATCTGCTTTTGGTTTTCCGTCCATTAAAGGAGTTGTAATATTAAATTTAGCAGCATATATAAATAGTAAAGCGCCTAAAAGAAGAAAAATAAAATTAACTACAACAAGAACTAAACTAAAAGAAATCATGTTTTTTTGAGCATCTTTTAGACTTTTGCAAGTAAGGTTCTTTTGCATCATATCTTGGTCTAAACCTGTCATGCATATTGCAATAAACATACCTCCTAGAAAAGATTTTATAAAATGTTTTTTAGCAAAAAAATCATCAATAAAGAATACTTTGCTGTATTGTTTTAATTCCTCAGATTTCCAAAATTCTAAAAAGCTCCATTGTAGTTTTTCGTTTATAAAATAGATAGATAACCCAACAGCAGTTAGCATAAATAATGTTTGTAAGGTATCTGTCCAAACAATAGTTTTAATACCTCCTTTAAAGGTGTATATCCAAATTAAAAGAATAGATAGTATAACTGTAACTTCAAAAGGAATATTTAAAGCATCAAAAACAAATTGTTGTAAAACAATAGCAACTAAGAAAAGTCTAAATGAAGCCCCTAAAACTCTAGAAATAAAGAAGAAGAAAGCACCTGTTTTATAACTTACAATACCAAAACGTTGTTTTAAGTATTCGTATATAGAGGTAACATTTAGCTTGTAGTATATGGGGAGTAGTATATAGGCAATAATAAAGTAGCCTACCAAATAGCCAAAAACTATTTGCATATAGCTAAATTGTGAGCTTTCTACCCATCCGGGTACAGATATAAAGGTAACTCCAGATAAAGAAGCTCCAATCATACCAAAAGCAACTAAATACCAAGGAGATTTTTTACCTGCTTTAAAAAAATCGGCATTAGAGTCGTTTTTTCCTGTAAAGTAAGATATGGATAAAAGCACTAGAAAATAGCATCCAATAAGGAGTAAAATATGCGTAGCTGTCATAAATATGAATTTCAAATGCCAAAGTACAAAAAGTAGCGTAACAATTTGTAATAGAGTTTTTACCTTGTATAAGGCTTTCTGTGTTTCAAGAAAGCGAAACTGGTATTTCAAGCGAATATAGAATCTTAGAAGAAACATTTTTAGAAGATACTTTAGCTAAAATATTGGGTTGGATATTAGAGCGAGTAAAATAAATAAAGCTATAAAATAAGCCAATCAAAAAGCTTTAAAACAATAGAAAAATTCTTATAAAGTTGTAATTTTACAACTATGGAATTTTCATCTAAGCTTTTAGAAAATGCGGTGTACGAAATGTCTCAGCTACCAGGTATTGGTAAGAGAACAGCACTTAGATTGGTGTTACATTTGTTAAAACAGCCCAGTGAGCAAACATCTAGGTTGTCTTTGTCTTTACAAACGCTTAGAGAGGATATAAAGTTTTGTGTAAGTTGCCATAATATATCAGATGTTGCATTATGCGAAATATGTGCAAACCCTAAGAGAGATGAGAGTGTGGTCTGCGTAATAGAAGATATTAGGGATGTAATGGCAATAGAAAATACAAATCAGTTTAACGGCTTATATCATGTTTTGGGAGGGAAAATATCCCCTATGGAAGGCATAGGTCCTCACGATTTAACAATAGCGCCACTAGTAAACAAGGTAAAAGAGGGTAAAATAAAGGAACTCATATTTGCGTTAAGTTCTACAATGGAAGGAGATACCACTAACTTTTATATTTACAAACAAATAGAAGGTTATAACGTAAATACATCTACCATTGCAAGAGGAATAGCGGTGGGAGATGAATTAGAGTATGCTGATGAGGTTACCCTTGGAAGAAGTATTGTAAATAGAATTCCGTTCGAAAATTCCTTAAAGAGTAATTAGTAAAAGAAAGTATTTGTTTGTTTAAAATAAAAGTACTTTTGCAAAATAATAATCTATTAAAGTATATTAAATAGAGAAATGTCAAAATTTGAATTAAAGTTACCACAAATGGGAGAGAGTGTTGCAGAAGCAACACTAACATCTTGGTTAAAAGAAGTAGGTGATACAATAGAATTAGATGACCCCGTTTTTGAAATTGCTACTGATAAGGTAGATTCCGAAGTGCCAAGTGAAGTAGAGGGTGTTTTAGTAGAAAAACTTTTTAATGTAGATGATGTTATAGAAGTTGGGCAAACAGTTGCTATTATACAAACAGAAG
>CALHVB010000072.1 GCA_938039345.1 uncultured Sediminicola sp. | reverse complement strand
ATTATTTAGCATGCTTATAATTCTGTTTTTACGTCTACGGAGTTTATAATTCTTTCTACAATAGCATCGGCATAAATATCATCTTTTAACCAGTTTACAGTAACTTGTTGAAAGAATCCTTTTCCTCCAAAAAAGAGTAATGTATAATTACCGTCTACTATTTGTTTTGTATTTGGAATTGGGAATTTTCCACTACCATATACTTTAATTCCTTTTACACCCGTAGTTGTTGTAAAATCTTCTTGTTTTGTTGTAATATTTTTTGCGCCTTGTTTTTCTAGGGTTTTTATAAAAAACTCTACAGATTGGTTTATATCTGGCTCTGTTTCTTGTCTAAATAAGGTAGAAGAAGTTGTAATCGTAAACAAACCAATAGGACTATTATATACAAACACTTGCATATCCTTAACACTTGCTTTAGCTTCTGGCGGTAGGTTAACTTCTTTTCTTAATAAAACTTTAGGTGTTTCTATACTAATAGGTGGGAAAGCATAGGAGCTAGAAACCCATTCTGTTTCTAACAATTCTTTAGTTGGGTGCCCAATAATAGAATCTTTTACATAGCCAAAACCATAATATCCTATAGCAGATATAGTAGTAATTAATACTACTGCCACGCCAATAATTACGGCAGTTATAACTTTCTTTTTCTGTTTTTTTCTGGCGAGCTCTTCTAGGTATTCTTCATTTTCTAAAAGTTCTTCTTCGGTAGGTTCTGGTAATGCTTCATGTGTTTTTACAACAATGTGCTCTACCGCTTTTCTGTCTTCTTCTGCAATAGAAGTTTCTGGTTTTTTCTTTGCAAATTTTACTAAATCTGCTGTTTGCAATATTCTTTTAAACTGTTGTATAGTATCGTTGTCTAGTTTTAAATCACCAGCATCACGCAGCATTTCTAATTTATCTATTAACTGGTCTGTAGTGCTTTCTAAAGCAGAAACATTTACATCTTCTTCTATATAAGAACGTACAATATCTGTTAGTTCCGAGTAGTATTTTTTGTATTCGTCTTGTATAAGGTATTTAGAATTTTCTAATCGTTTTAATTCTAACATAGCTCTATCGTACGGAGGTAATAAAGCTTCTTTTTCTTTTTCGGTTAATGGTTTTTTACGAATTACAAACCAGTATAATAAAGCGGCTAAGATTAGTAAGCCTAATAGAATCCATAATATGTTTTTCCATACAGCGGCATTACTTTTTTCTACTTCCATTAAGGATTTAATACCGTACATTTTCTGCTTAAGGGTATCTACAGGAACAGTAGTTACTTCTATTTTAAGAGAGTCTGTTAAAAATGTTTTTTCGTTAATAAGTATTTTTTGCCTTGGTATTGTATAAGCACCAGAATCGAACTGTGTTAAAGCGTATATTTTTTGTAGAACAATTCGGTCTTTCTTTTCTAAAGTATCCGTTTTTAAGGCTTCTACCATTTCTACAGGAGAAAAGGTTTGTCCTTCTGGGAATATTACCTGTGCTGTGGTGTCTGCTTCTACTTTTAATTTAAATTGTATTTGCTCTCCTATTTTTATAGAAGCAGTATCTAGGGTAGCAGTTACTCTTGGACTTAATTGTGCAAAGCCTTGAAATCCAATAAAAAATAAAAAGCATACAAAGGCAAGCAACCCTTTTGGAAAAAGGAGTACCTGTAAATTGTTTAATGGATTATTATTTCTTGTCATTATCCTCTTCGCTTAAAATAACCTAATAATTTTTTTACGTAGCTCTCGTCTACCCTACAACTTAAAGTTCCGCAACCAGATTTTGTAAAAGTATCTTTAAAATAAGCTACTCTTTCTAAATTGTATTTTTCGTACTCTTGGCGAACTTTCTTAGATTGTGTATTTACCAATTGTAAAGTGCCTGTTTCCGCGTCTTCCATTTGTACCATACCTATATTAGGGATGGTTTCTTCTCTTTCATCATAAATACGTACACCAGTTACATCGTGTTTTCTGCCTGTAATTCTTAGTGTTTGTAAATAATCGTCCGCAATAAAATCTGATAATACAAAAACAATAGCTTTCTTTTTTTGTACGCTAGATAAGTACTTTAGCGCATGTGCCAAATCTGTTTTATTACTTTTAGGTTTAAATTCTAAAAGTTCTCTAATAATACGCAGTACATGTCCTTTTCCTTTTTTAGGCGGAATAAAAAGTTCTATTTCATCTGAAAAAAGAAGTAAACCAATTTTATCATTGTTTTGCATCGCAGAAAAATCAAGTGTAGCCGATATTTCTGTTACGATTTCTTTTTTAAATTGATTCGTAGTTCCAAAAAGACCAGAGCCACTAACATCTACCACTAGCATCATGGTAAGCTCTCGTTCTTCTTCGAAAACCTTTATGTAAGGTTCGTTATAACGAGCGGTAACATTCCAATCTATGGCACGTACATCGTCTCCAAATTGGTATTGACGCACTTCACTAAAAGTCATACCTCTTCCTTTAAAGGTAGAGTGATACTCACCACCAAAAATATGGTCGGAAAGACGACGCGTCTTTATCTCAATTTTTCGAACTTTCTTAAGTAATTCTTTGGTATCCATACATTCGCCGTTGGCTCATTTAGTACAAAGTAATAAGTATAAAGTATTAAGAAATGAGTTTTTCTTAATACTTTGTACTCAATACTGGCACGCTAGTGCCTAAGGTACCTCAATCTCGTTTACAATTTTATTAATGATTTGTTCCGAAGTAATGTTTTCTGCTTCTGCCTCATATGTAATTCCAATTCTGTGTCTTAAAACATCGTGGATAACAGCCCTAACATCTTCTGGTACAACATAACCTCTTCTTTTTATAAAAGCATAA
>CALHVB010000071.1 GCA_938039345.1 uncultured Sediminicola sp. | reverse complement strand
TGGGATGTTGGACACCAAGCCTACGGACATAAAATTTTAACGGGTAGAAAAGAAATTTTTGATACCAATAGGCAGTTAGGAGGAATTAGTGGTTTTCCTAAACGCGATGAGAGTGAGTTCGATGCTTTTGGTACAGGGCACAGTTCTACTTCTATTTCTGCGATTTTAGGAATGGCAATAGCCTCTAACATAAAAGTAGATACTAGCAAACAACACATTGCTGTTATTTGCGATGCATCTATTGCTAGCGGTATGGCATTTGAAGGCTTAAACCATGCAGGAGTAACAGATGCAAATATACTGGTTATCTTAAATGATAATGCTATTGGTATAGACCCAAGTGTAGGCGCATTAAAAAAATATTTAACTAACGTTAAAAAAGGTACTGCTAAGGATGAAAATATTTTTGAGTGTTTAAATTTTGATTACACAGGACCCATAGACGGACACGATTTTAATGCTTTACTATCCGAACTAGAACGATTAAAAAAGGTAAAAGGCCCTAAATTTTTACATGTAATTACCACCAAAGGAAAAGGCTTAAAAAAGGCGGAAGAAAACCAAGTTACTTACCACGCTCCTGGAAAATTTGATAAAGTAACGGGAGAATTACAAAAAAAACCACAGGTAATACAAGCGCCAAAATACCAAGATGTTTTTGGACATACATTAGTTGAATTAGCTAAAGAAAATACCAAAATAGTAGGTATTACGCCCGCTATGCCTACAGGCAGTTCTTTAAAATATATGATGGAACAAATTCCGAAAAGAGCTTTTGATGTTGGTATTGAAGAACAGCATGCTGTTACTATGGCCGCTGGTATGGTAACAGAGGGGTTAATTCCTTTTTGTACCATATACTCTACTTTTTTACAACGAGCATACGACCAAGTAATCCACGATGTAGCCATACAAAACCTACCTGTTATTTTTTGTTTAGATAGGGCAGGGTTAGTTGGGCAAGATGGTGCAACGCACCATGGCATTTATGATATTGCCTATTTAAGATGTATTCCCAATCTTATCATCTTTGCTCCAATGAACGAAGAGGAACTACGAAATATAATGTACACCGCTCAGCTAGGTTTAGCCCACCCCATAGCAATTAGATATCCTAGAGGAAGAGGTGTTACCAAAGATTGGAAACTTCCTTTTAAAAAAATACCTATCGGAATTCCCATAGAATTAAAGAAAGGCACGAAAATTGTGGTGCTATCCATCGGAAATATTGGAAATACCGTTGTGGAACTTTTAAAAGATTTACAACAACCAGAAACTATAGGACATTATAACATGAGGTTTATAAAACCTTTAGATAAAAATGCGTTAAAACGTATTTTTAATACTTATGAGCATATAATCACTATAGAAGATGGATGCAAAATGGGTGGTTTTGGTTCTGCTATTTTAGAATATGCTAATGAAATGAAGTATACCAAAACTATAAAAATATTTGCTATTGATGATGTTTTCATAGAACACGGAACAACACAAGAACTATACAAAGTAGCTAAAATAGACTACTTATCTTTAAAAACATATGTTAATGAAACGCTCAATGCATTGTAATACATACACAAAACTATTGCTATTTTGTTGTACATTATTATGTACTAGCATACTACCAGCTCAGGATTCTATTAACACCTATTCTAATGTAGATACTACTATCGTTAGAACTATAGTTATACGAGCTAATCAAGAAAAAATTAAGAATATTCCTAGAGGAGTTCGCCTAACCAACCCTGTTGTATCTTTTAAAAAAACAAAGGCACAAACCGAAATTTTTAAAGGCTTTAAAGTCCCCTCTTTTTGGTTTAAAGAAAATAAAATAGGACTTAAGTTAAGTGAGGTTGCATTTGTAAATTGGAATGCTGGTGGAAATAACTCAGTATCTACATTAGGTAATGCAAAATTCGTTAGAGACTATAAGTTTAGATACATTCAATGGAAAAACCTTCTTGATCTTAGATATGGTATAAATGCCCAAGAAGGCAGAAAATTAAGAAAAACAGATGATGCCATTAGAATAAGCTCAACTTTTGGATACAGAAGAGATACCATTAGCAACTGGTATTACTCCGTTAAAACAAAATTTAATACTCAATTTTCTAATGGGTATAAGTATCCGAACAGGGACAAACCCATTTCTAGATTTATGGCCCCCGGTTATTTTTTCTTTGGAGCTGGTACTTCTTATATTTCTGCAGGAGATAAATTTAACCTTTATATATCCCCAATAACTCAAAAAATAACATTCGTACAAGATCAAGATTTAGCTAATAGCGGAGCTTTTGGAGTAAGAAAAGCAATTTTTGACACCGATGGCACGCTTATTAAAGAAGGCAGCAATATTTATATGGAACTTGGTTTTTTAGTGACCAATAAATGGGAAACACAAGTATACAAAAACATGAAACTAAATCATCGTTTAAGTCTTTACACAGATTACCTTAGAAGTTTTGGTAATGTTGATGTTGATTGGGAATTAAAACTAGATTTAAAAGTAAATCAATATGTAAATGCATCAATTGGTACACATGTAATTTTTGATGATGATATTTTGTTTGATGAAGAAAAAGCTTCAGATGGCACTATTACAAAGGCAGGAATCCCAAGAATACAATTTAAACAATTACTAGGAGTAGGTTTAGCCTACGATTTTTAATACTATTAAAAAACAACAAAAGCCTTTCCTAAAGGAAAAGCTTTTGTCTTTCATAGCGCATAAAACAATACTTTGCTTAGCGATGTTTTTTTACTTGGAAAGCTCTAGAAATATTAAATCCAAAATGGATATCTCCTTTAAAAAAGCCTCCTGTTGTTTCTGTAACAAAACCTTTCTCTAACATAGAAACCGCATTAGTAAATACCAATTGAAAAATATGTCCGCCTGTTTCTATATCTATTCCTAAAGCAATAGAATTTTTAGTATCTATAGATTCAAAAGGATTTAAATTATAATAATATTCTCCATTTACAGATACTCGCTTACTTATTTTAACCCGTGTTCCAAAACCTAAAGCTACCATATCATTAGCATCATTTGGTTGTGGTATGGTATTAAAATGAATAAAAGTTGGTGAAAACTGAAATGATAAATTAGGATTTATTTTTTTTGCTACTAATACCTGCCCCGTATACACCAATCTGTTACTAAATGATGGTTTATTATCTGGAGCATAATCTTTAATTGTTGGCGTTACAGCACTACCAAACAAAGTAACACTGAACGGAAAAGCTTTTTCTCCCGTTTGTTGTTTTAACAATCTGTATTTAATATAGGTATCAAATGTTTTTCCTAAGGAACTTCTCCCTAAAGCTACCGTTAAATCATTTGTTAAACCATATTCAAAACCAAATCGAATGTTAGACTCGTCTAATCCATATAAATTATCGAAACCAGAATTAAGTCTTCCAAAACGGTGAGAAATCATAAACTCTAAAACACCTTCTTTTCTCGTTTCTACAGAATGTCCATTTAATAATCTTGTGCCATTAAATGTTCCTAACACTACCTCAGAAACACTAGCCGACTCTTTATCTAATATAGCTTCTAAATCTTGTGAAAACCCTTTTGAATATAGTGCAATAGTAAAAAAAGAAAGTAAAAAATATTTCATTTGTTTTTGGTTCATTGTTTGTTATTTATAGGGTTTATGGTGTAATTCATAGCTAACTTTTATAGTCTTTGCTATATTATTTACCACTACTCTCGGTATTTTTATATTAAAATCTGCAACTTTCACTTTAAAATCACCTTTAATAATTACTTCATCTGGTTTTACGGTAACTGTTGCCATTGATTTTATCTCTTTTTCTTCTCCATGCAATTTTAGTTTTCCTGCAATTTCAACCTCTTTGTTATCAGGATTAAAATTAATCATTTCACCAGAGAATATTGCTTTAGGATATTTATGAGATTCTATATAATTCTCATTAAAATGTTCTTGCATTAATGCTTTTTCGAACATAAAAGACCGCATTAAAAGCTGAATAGCAATTTTATGGGTTTCCATATCTACCACACTTACAACCTGATTATTATCTGCTTTTATATCTTCAACTATCGAATGCGAAAAAAAAGACACATAACCTTCTTTTGTTAAATATTTTTCTTGGGCAAACATATTGCCTACCATTAATAGACTTAAAACTAATATATATACTCTTTTCATTTTCTTATTTTACAAAAACACATTTTACCATAATTACATCTAATAAATAACCTGTACAAATACCTCTTATCTGTACACTTTGTCCTTTTTTAAACCCTAGCGATTTTATATTCTCTTCTGGCTGCATATGACATATAACACTAGATTCCATATGTTTATTTTTTAAAGTAATTACACTTGCCCCCTTATGGGTAGAGATATTATTTACTTCTCCTTCTATTTGAATAATTTTATCAGAATATTTTTTATCTGTTTCAACCTCATCTTCTCCGTATTCTTTTAAAAGGTTTTGCGAAGTTAATTCATAATCTGCTGCTTTTACTTTAACATTAACATGTGGTTTGTTGTAATAATTTATCATAACTATTAACCCCAACATTACTAGTATTAAAAGTCCAAAAATAATTTTAAATTTATTCTTCATTACGCCAGCTTTTTCTAGTTATTTAAAGACCCATTATCTACCCAACATTTAATTGCTGCTATTTCATTATCTGTTAATGTTCCATTCCTTGGCATTCGTCTAGACTGTGTTGCTTGTTTAATTAAAACGTCTAAATTCTTTACCAAAGTATATGTTGTTAAATCTGGAGCAAAAGGCTCACTCCCATCTCCGCTATGGCATGGCATACAATTAGTCGTTATTAATGGTCTAATTGTACTGCTATACGAAACTTCTGTGCTACATTCATTATCTACCACCTGTACTTCTTCATTTTCAACATTATATTCACATGAAGAAAGTACAAGTAATAAGATAACACTATATATAACTGTTTTTTTCATAAGATACACTTATGCTAAAAAAATTAGTAGGTTGAAGTTGATGTAGTTGTTGCTGATGATGATGCCCCTGCTGCTGCAATATCAATATTTGCAATAGGCCATACTCCTGGTGATGGAAAACTAATTCCTTTATTATCTCCACGTTCGGTATCTTGCCCAAAGTAATACAGCGGCCATCCTTTATAAGTTAACTGTGTTTCTCCATGCACATCTATAGTTCCAAAATCGCTGTTTGCTAAAATACTTGG
>CALHVB010000070.1 GCA_938039345.1 uncultured Sediminicola sp. | reverse complement strand
AGGAATACACTGTAAATTATTTTCATAAAAACGGAAGGCTAAATCGTAATCTTCTGGATAACGGTTGGGAGTAAAACCACCAGAGTTTTCAAAATCTTCTTTATAAACCATCCAACAAGGAGATGGTATAGTACATTCCTTTTATATTTCTGCGTAATTATTTCCGATTGCAGTAAGTTTGTTTAGCCACTTTTCATAACGCTCGTATCCATTACTAATACCTTTGGCAGAGAAATAAGATACTTGCCCTACGGCAATATGTTTTTTTCCATGCTCTAAAAGGCTTTTTAACATTGTTTCTAGCTTATTAGTTGTCATTATATCATCAGAGTCCATTCGTGTAATAAAGTCCCCTTTACAATGTAAATAAGCCATACGTAATGCTTCTATAATACCGCTACCTGTATTAGTGTACACACTTATTCTGGATTCTTCGCTAGCATATGCGTTCATGATTTCCAAACTATTATCTGTAGAACTATCATTAATAGCTATTACTTGCCAGTTTGTATAAGACTGATTTTGAATAGAATTGATACACTCTGGTAGATATTCTGCTGTATTTTTAAAAGGAATTAAGATACTTACTAGCGGTTGTTGCATGGTTGCAAGGTACTAGAATTATAGAAACTCATTAAAAATTTTAGTTTCTTAATTTTTGTTTAGGGTAATTTTAATAGCCTCTTCGGCTAAAGGAGCCATAATTTTATATCCTTCAGCGTTTGGATGAAGCCCATCATAAGTGTAAGCTTCTTTAAGTCCGTTTTTAGCATCTACCATTGATGAATAATAATCTAGATAAAAAATATCATTTTTTAACGTATATTCTTTTAAAGCAGCATTAAGAGCTATTACTTTATTTGCTGGTTTTAGATGTTTTTTTGATTGAAAACTAAATACTGGTAATACTGAGCATAGTATAACTTTAATGCCATTGGTTTTAGCTAATTGAGCCATTGAAAAAATATTGTCTTCTATCATTTTTTGTGTAGTGGGACCCGTATTTTCAGCAATATCATTTACTCCTGCTAATATTACAACAATTTCTGGTTCTAAATCTATTACATCTTGTTTAAACCTTAGTAGCATTTGCGGTGTAGTTTGCCCGCTAATTCCTCTGTTTATATACAATGGGTTTTTAAAAAAATATGGCTGGTGTGTATTCCAAAATTCAGTAATAGAGTTACCCATAAAAACAACCCTGTTTACTTTGCTTTTAGAACTATCAATGTTTAAATTTTCTGTTTGGTATTTTTTTAAATTTGCCCAATCCAAATGATTAAATTTCGCTGGCTTTTTCTTTAATAACACGAAAATTAATATACTAATGCATATAATTGCTACTATGATAATAATTAGTCCCGAATTTTTCATTTTATAATGAATACTGATTACTAGTATGGCACTAAATATAGTTAATCTTTAAGAGTTATAGCACTTGTTCTTTATTTGGTCATAAGAAAATAGCCTGTTTAAAGATTAGTACGTTCTTTAACAGGCTCAGATTAACTATTTTTTATTTGCGATAAACTAATTTATAACCTCTATTTCAGAACTATCTGTTAATGTTTTTAAAAACAAAATTAAATCTGTTTGTTCGTCTTTAGATAAATTTAAAGGGTCTGGAGGTAAGGTTTGTAATTCTAAATCTATACCTATGCCAGCACCGCCACCTCTGTTATAAAAATCTATGACTTCTTCTAGTGTTGTGTATACACCATTATGCATATATGGTGCTGTAAGTTCAATATTTCTTACGGTAGGCGTTTTAAAGAAATGCTTACGCTCTTCTGTTTTATAAAAGTTATAGCGACCTAAATCTGTATCTACAATAGCGTTAATGGTATCATTTTTTATAGGCACTCCTAATAATTCCATTTCGGTATCTTTATACAAAGTAGGTACAGTACCATTAAAAACAGGAGCAAAGTGGCAAGTAGCGCATTTAGCTTTACCCATAAACAGGTTAAACCCATTTATTTCGCGAGTGGTTAATGAATTTTCTTGGTTATTAATGTTTTTATCGAACTTAGAATTAAACTTATTTAAACTTCTAATATATGCTGCAATAGCATTGCGTACGGTATAGTCTGTAATTTCTCCTTTATAAATACTATCGAATTTTGCTTTGTATTTTACATTCTCTTGAGCTACTTTTTGTAGTGTTTCCAAATTGGTGTGGAATTCCGAATCGTTTTCTACAACAGCAACAATTTGCCCTTCTAAACTGCCCGCTCTATTATCATAAAAGAAATTTTGTTGTAGTGCGGCATAGCTTAAGGTAGGACTATTACGTACTTGCCCTTTAGCTTTTACTAAACCATCTGTAAAAGCTTTACTTTTTATATGGCAGGTAGCGCAACTCATACTACCATCTTTAGATAAGCTTTTATCGTTAAATAGTTCTCTTCCTAAATCTACTAACTCCTTTGAGGATTCTATATTTTTTATATCTGAATAATATTTTACATTAAAAGTGGTGTTAGAAAAGAGTGATGCGGCATCGTTTTCTATAGCTAATGTAAAAGGAAATTTAGTATTCCAATCGGTTACGGTTTTGTTAAACAAATTTAATTGTTTATGTGTATGGTTTTTAATGAATGTAAACCTGTTAAAGCTTTTAAAATCAGAATTTTCAAGGCTTTTAATTGTTGCCGCTATTTCTGTTTGCCAAGTAGTATATAAAGCATTGTCTGTAAACTCATTTTTTGCCAATTTTAAATAATTAGCTAAACTTTTGTACACAATAATTGCTTCTGGGAGCGATTGTTCTAAAACAGGAGAATCGAACCCAGTAATGCCAGTTTGCGAAACTCTTAAAAAAGCATCTCTTAATAACCATAAAAAGTGATGGTTTTTAAAGTATGTAAGCTGGGTGTTTTTTTCTATTAATTTTAAACGGTTACGAATTAGTTCTGCCGTTTTTTTAATCTTTAAAGTATCTAAATTTTCAGTGTATATTTCTTCTTCTAGTACCTGAAAACTTTTAGGATTCATTATTTTAATATTGGTAAGGTCTTCTTCTTCAACCTTTAAAATATTTGGAGCATTTAAGAACTTATAATTTTCGGCATGATGAAAAGCCATAATAGGCTCCATTTGTTTAAAAATAGCTCTAGATTTTAAATAATATTTTTCTAAAGCCGCTTTGGTAGTACTTTTAGATAAGCTATCTACATATGCCTGACATTCTATTAATTCTTGAATGTATTTTTTTTCAATTTTTTGACCTAAAGTATCAGTAATTTTTTGGTCTTCTTTCTTTACCTCATTACAGGATATAATAGATAAAGCAAAGAGGCTTATGCTAGCATAAACCCCTTTTTTTATAGTATTTGTATAATATTTTGCCATCTAAAGCTTAGTTAGCTAAACCTTTTAATAAAAATAATTGACTTCCTTCTTTACGAGTATCAGCACTAGAATTTGCTAATGGATCTGTGAAAGCAGAACCATCTGCAGGCTCCCATCCGTGGTTTTGAGTAATCATAATAAAAGAATCTTCTACACCTATAGTTTCAGAAACATCGATCATACCTGTAATTTCCCAGTTTTTTTCTGTGTTACCAACTCCGTTAGCAGCAGCAGAATTTTGATCACATTCTAAAACAGTTTTTAGTTCTCCGTTATTTAAGTTATACTGGTATAATTGTGCGTAGTGAGCTTTATCTGCTGTATCTGGGTATCCGTTTGGATCTTCTTGTATATATGCATAGCTTTTAGTTACAACAATATTATCTGGGCTATGGAAAGCTTTTGCTTTACCATCTAATTTATCACCATCTAATACACAAGAAATAGTAGCTTTAGTAGGGTCGTTTTTATCTAAAACAACTTTGTAAACTCTTCCGTATAAAGTTCCTTTACCAACTAAACCATCTTTTTTTCTTCCTGTTACAGCCATGTATAGCTCTCTTTGGTTAGCAGCAACACCTCTTCTCCAGTCAATATCTTCTAATCTAGAGAATCCCATAACACCTTTTTCTTTTGCTTCTGCATCTAAAAGGTCAATAGCTCTTTCTTCCATTTCAATGAATTCAGCTTCGTAAGTTTCACCTTCAACCATATCCATTTCATACTGTATACCTTCTGTATTAACTTTTAAAGTATATAATTTTCCATTGTTTAAGTCACCTTTATCAGCAACATACATACCTAACTGTCCAGAAGGAACCTCGTTGTTAGAGTTGTCATCACCTATAAAAATAACAGTTTTTCCAGGGTAAGCATCTTTACCTATGGCAACTGCATTTTCTGTAGACCACTGTCCTAAAGCAGGTAACATAGAAGCAACTCCTGCATTAGAAGCACTTTTATAAGGGTCAGTAATAAAAACTCCTTTAGAAGAACCTCCCCATTCACCACCAGATAAATACATTGGTCCAAAACCGTGCTCTTCTGGAGTAATTAAAGAACCAGAACACTGTGCTGTATTAGCCGTAGCTTCAGCATTTAAAATATACTCTCCTTTTACTGGCTTAAAAGTTTTATCGAAAGTAACTCTAGCTATAGCATAATCTGCTTCTATATTATTTATTAAAGTAAAAGAACCATCGGCTTCTTTTAATAAACCAGCACCATCTGCCATAGAACCATATACAAACTTTGGAGATTCTGGTAAAACATCACCAGAGCTTAATAAAGAATAAATCTTAACATTATTAAACTCAGGAGCTACTTTAAAGTAAGCAGGAGTTTTAGAATGATTTTTAAGAACAATTCCTTCGTCGTTGTTGCCATCGCCAATAAAGTCGTCTACTTGGTCGCATGATGCAAAAGAAACTAATCCGGCAAGGATTAATACATTTTTTAAATTTTTCATCTTTTTCAAAAGTGTTAATTAGGGTTATAAATTGTGCTGTAAAACTAATGGCAGATGTTTAAGACAATTTTAACTCAGTATTTTATTTAGTTGATTTGAATGTTAAAAAAATTATGTTAACGTTACTAATGAGAATAGTTCTAAATAGATAAACAAGGGTAAGAAAATAAGAGTATAATGTTTTATAAGCTCAATATGACAAAGGTTTTTATGTATTGTATTTGCATATAAAATAGGCTGTTAAAATAAAAAACACTCCAAAAGCTCTTAAACATATAATAACCTAGCCTTAAAAATGGATTGATATATAGGGAATGCTAAAGCAATACTTTAGAGGTACTATATATGGATTTGAAAAAACACAAAAAATGAAAAAAAAGACCCTTAGGTTTAGAGCATTGTTATTAATGTTTGTAACGCTATTAATTTTCTCTTGTAAAAAGAATGATGATAATGGAGGAACGCCACCACCAGTAGAGGAAAAGCCAACAATTGTAGCATTAGCAAAAAAAGTTAATGTATTAAGTTCTTTAGTTAAAGCATTAGAAATAGCCGATGCAGATTTAATAGAACTATTATCACAAGAAGGTACAACAACAGTATTTGCACCAACTAATGGCGCTTTTAATGAGTTGTTTTCTGAATTAGAAGGTATTAATAGTTTAAATGATTTTGATACTGCTGAAGAAAAAGAATTGCTATCTAAAATATTAAAGTACCATATAATTACTGGTAAATCTTATTACTCTTCAAACTTATCAGATAAAAAACAATTAAAAACATTGCAAACCGAAGATTTAACGGTAAATGTAGATATTAGTATATATATTAAAGGAAAAACAGCGGCAGCGGCAGAAGTTGTAGGTGCAGATAATGAAGCCTCTAATGGTGTTGTACATATTATTGATAAAATAGTATTACCACAAGAAGTAATAGATATTTTAACACCTAAACCTTCTATTATTGAGTTGCTAAACGAAACAGATGATTTAAGCATGCTAAAAGAAGCCATTATAAAAACTGGTTTAGAAGACACTTTTAGTGCAGACGGACCTTTTACAGTATTTGCTCCTAGTAATACGGCTGTAGAAGAACTATTTAATTTGTTAGGAACAGATTTTAATAGTTTTGATGATTTTGATAACCTAGTAGAAGTACAAATATTAAAACAAATTTTACTATACCACGTAATAAATGGAGGAATATCTTCTTCTGATTTAGTAGCTGGTACAGAGCCAACGCTATTCACAGGAGAATCTATAGAAGTAATAGCATCAGGAAATGCTTATTTAATAGGTGATGCTTCTGCAACTAA
>CALHVB010000069.1 GCA_938039345.1 uncultured Sediminicola sp. | reverse complement strand
TTTTGATAAGTTAGAAAAAGCTAAGAAGTTTTCTAAAAAATACGATTGTATTTTAACCATAAAAGGAGCTAATACAATTGTTATTTATAATGGTGTTGGTTATGTAAATACAACAGGTAATCCAGGAATGGCAACAGCTGGCAGTGGAGATGTGCTTACTGGGATTATTACAGGTTTAATAGCGCAAGGATATGAGCCTTTAAAGGCTACAATCTTTGGTGTTTATTTACATGGAAAAAGTGGGGATATTGCGATAGAAAAAAGTGGTTATCAGGCATTAATAGCTAGCGATATTATTGACTTTATTGGAGGTGCGTATTTAGATTTATTTGCAGTTCCTGAAAATCCTGTTGTTGAGGAGCAACAGGAAGAGGTGTAAGAAGTAGACTATTTGCAGCTTTTAACGCGTCTTTTTACCCAAGTAAGTGCGTTAGTATATTCTATAAAAAATTTCATTGGTTTTTTATAAAACATTTTTTCAACCTTAAAATTATGCATATCTATTTCTTTAATAGATACGATAGCAAATGCTTTAAGGTTATCTAATTCTCTTAGGTAATTGTATATGGAAGGGTCAACAGCGTAAGAATTTCTTCTGAGGCTTATAAAACCAAAGTTTTTATCTCTAAAATGTATTTCTGCGATTCCAATAATTTGGTATGCTCTTTCTAGTGTTAGCGTAGCCCCTTCGTCAAACGTAGTTACCATATAGTCATTGTATACTTGGATTTTTCCAACTTCCAATTCGTATTCCCTAACGATAATCGTTTTCTTTGATTGTCGTTCAATTTTCATTATATCTTATTTATACAGTGTGTCTCGAAACAAATGTAGTTTTATGGTGAAGAGTGGTGAAAAATAATAGACAAAAAGCTCAAATATCGTATGTATTGCTTTTAAACGGTTTTTCTAAAGTGTAATTTTTACACTTGTATTTTGGATACAAAAAAGGAGCCAATTTTAGTTGACTCCTTTTTTTGTGAAATAAATCTGAGTTTATGCTTCAGATGATTTTTCTTCTTTTTTAATTTCTATTGTAAGTTCTTCTTTTTTCTTATCTAAATCCATGTTTATGGTATCTCCTTCGTCTAATTTAGAATTTACAATCTCTTCGGCAAGTGCATCTTCAATATATTTCTGAATAGCTCTTTTTAAAGGTCTAGCGCCATATTGCTTGTCAAACCCTTTATCGGCAATATAATCTTTTGCACTATCTGTTAAGTTAAGAGTGTATCCAATATCTTTAATTCTTTTGAATAATTTATTTAATTCAATATCAATAATTTTATGAATATCACCTCTTTCTAGAGCGTTAAATACAATTACATCATCAATTCTATTTAAGAACTCAGGAGCAAAAGCTTTTTTAAGCGCATTTTCAATTACACTTTTTTGATGACTATCAGTTTGCGCTTTTTTAGCAGCAGTTCCAAAACCAACACCTTGGCCAAAGTCTTTTAACTGGCGGGCACCTATATTGGATGTCATTATTATAATTGTATTTCTAAAATCTATTTTACGTCCAAGGCTATCTGTAAGGAAACCATCATCCAATACCTGTAATAACATGTTAAATACATCTGGATGTGCTTTTTCTACTTCGTCTAATAATACAACTGCGTAAGGCTTGCGTCTAACTTTTTCGGTTAACTGCCCACCTTCTTCATAACCAACATATCCTGGAGGAGCTCCTACTAAACGAGAGATGGCAAATTTCTCCATATACTCACTCATATCAATGCGTATTAATGCATCTTCAGAATCAAATAGTTCTTTGGCTAAAACCTTTGCAAGTTGCGTTTTTCCTACTCCTGTTTGTCCTAAGAATATAAAAGAACCAATTGGTTTGTTTGGGTCTTTTAAACCAGCTCTGTTTCTTTGTATTGCTTTGGCAACTTTAGCAACAGCATCATCTTGGCCAATTACATTTCCTTTAATTAAAGCAGGTAGTTCAACTAGTTTTTTACTTTCCGTTTGCGCAATTCTATTTACAGGAATGCCACTCATCATAGAAACAACATCAGCTACATTTTCTTCTGATACAGTTTCTCTGTGTAAGCTACTGTCTTCTTCCCATTTTTCTTGTGCAACAGCTAATTCTTTTTCTAATCTCTTTTCATCGTCTCTTAATTTAGCTGCTTCTTCGTAACGTTGTTTTTTTACTACAGAGTTTTTTAAATCTCTAACGTCATCTAGTTGCTTTTCTAGCTCTAAAATTTGTTTAGGGACATCCATATTTACAATATGTACTCTGGAACCAGCTTCATCTAAAGCATCAATTGCTTTGTCTGGTAAAAAACGATCAGTCATATATCTGTTTGTTAATTTTACACAAGCAACTAAAGCTTCATCTGTGTAAATAACATTATGGTGATCTTCGTATTTACCTTTTATATTTTTAAGTATTTCTATAGTTTCTTCAACAGTAGTAGGTTCAACAATTACTTTCTGAAAACGACGTTCTAATGCGCCATCTTTTTCTATGTATTGTCTATACTCGTCTAAAGTTGTTGCTCCTATACATTGGATTTCTCCTCTTGCTAGTGCTGGTTTAAACATGTTAGAAGCATCTAAACTACCTGTAGCACCACCAGCTCCAACGATTGTATGTATTTCATCAATAAAAAGAATAATATCATCATTCTTTTCTAATTCATTCATTACTGCTTTCATACGCTCCTCGAACTGTCCACGGTATTTTGTACCAGCAACTAAGGAAGCTAAATCTAGTGTTACAACTCTTTTGTTGTAAAGTATACGAGATACTTTTTTGTTTATAATTCTTAATGCAAGACCTTCGGCAATGGCACTTTTACCAACACCTGGTTCTCCAATAAGTAATGGATTATTCTTTTTTCTTCTACTTAGTATTTGAGATACGCGCTCTATTTCTTTTTCTCTACCAACAACGGGATCTAATTTGTTTTCTTCTGCCATTTTGGTAAGGTCCCTACCAAAATTGTCTAATACAGGTGTTTTAGATTTTTTATTAGCTTGTTGCCCTCCACCAGTAGATCCAAAAGTATTTTCTTTTCCATCATTACCATCTTCCGATTCATTAGGGAAAGATTCTGCTCTAGGTATATCTATATAATCATCATCACTTGTAATCATAGATTTAAACTGATCCTTTACACCATCATAATCTACTTTTAGCTTATGAAGTAGTTTTGTTGTAGGGTCATTTTCATTTCTTAAAATACAAAGTAATAAATGTGCTGTGTTAATAGCAGAACTCTGAAAAAGTTTGGCTTCTAAAAAAGTTGTCTTTAGCGCACGTTCAGCTTGTCTGGTTAAATGCAGATTTTTTTTATCTTTTTGTAAATTATTAGCGCTTGGGTTAGCAGGACTTAAAATTTCTACCTTTCTTCTAAGGTGGTCTAAATCTACATCTAACGCGTCTAATATATTTATTGCTTTGCCGCTTCCATCTCGTAATAAACCAAGCATTAAATGCTCCGTACCAATGAAATCGTGGCCAAGTCTTAATGCTTCTTCCTTACTATAAGCAATTACATCTTTTACTCTAGGTGAAAAATTATCATCCATATACTATTCCTTTTCATCATTAAAAATACTAAATCTATCTATAATAACGTCAAATACCGTACCTATATTCGATAAACTTATTCGAATAGACGAAAAAAAGAATGAATTACAAAGAAAATCTCAATTAATTGTTAACTAATTGGGGTTGTTAAAGTGTTAATAAATTCTTTTATAAAGTATTTATTTATGCTTTAAAACATTCGTTTTTACGTATATTGTCATGATTTTTTAACTAATTAAACATATAAAATTTAATATGGCTGAAGGAGAGAAACTAATTCCTATTAATATTGAAGATGAGATGAAATCTGCTTACATTGATTATTCAATGTCAGTTATTGTGTCACGTGCTTTGCCAGATGTTAGAGATGGTTTAAAGCCAGTACATAGAAGGGTTTTATTTGGAATGCACGAATTGGGAGTTCGTTCTAATAGTGCACATAAAAAATCTGCCAGAATAGTTGGAGAAGTTTTAGGTAAGTATCACCCACATGGAGATACTTCCGTATACGATTCTATGGTGCGTATGGCTCAGGAATGGAGCTTAAGATATATGCTTGTAGATGGGCAAGGTAACTTTGGTTCTATTGATGGCGATAGCCCAGCAGCAATGCGTTATACAGAAGCACGTATGCGTAAGATTGCCGATGACATGTTGGCAGATATAGATAAAGAAACAGTAGATCATCAGTTAAATTTTGATGATTCTCTTCAGGAGCCAACTGTGCTTCCTACTAGAGTTCCTCAATTGTTAGTAAATGGGGCATCTGGTATTGCTGTGGGTATGGCTACGAACATGCCTCCACATAACCTTTCTGAAGTTATAGATGGTACTGTTGCCTATATCGATAATAATGATATTGAAATAGATGAGATAATTACACATATAAAAGCGCCAGATTTTCCAACAGGAGGTATTATTTATGGATACGATGGTGTTAAAGAAGCTTTTAAAACAGGTAGAGGTAGGGTTGTAATGCGTGCGAAAGCTACTTTTGAAGAAGTTCAGGGTAGAGAATGTATTATTGTTACCGAAATTCCATATCAGGTTAATAAAGCTGATATGATTAAGAAGACAGCCGATTTAGTTAATGATAAAAAGATAGAAGGTATTTCTACAATCAGAGATGAGTCGGATAGAAATGGTATGCGTATCGTTTATATTCTTAAAAGAGATGCTATTCCTAATATTGTACTTAATATGTTATATAAGTACACTGCTTTACAATCGTCTTTCAGTGTAAACAATATAGCTTTAGTTAACGGTAGGCCACAGTTGTTAAATGTTAAAGAAATGATTCACTATTTTGTGGAGCATAGACATGAAGTAGTAGTTAGGCGTACCAAGTACGAGTTAAGAAAAGCAGAAGAAAGAGCGCATATATTAGAAGGCCTTATTATAGCATCTGATAATATAGACGAAGTTATAGCTATCATTAGAGCTTCTTCTAATGCAGATGATGCAAGAACAAATTTAATTGAGCGTTTTAAACTTTCTGAGATTCAGGCTAAAGCCATTGTAGAAATGCGTTTGCGTCAGTTAACAGGTCTGGAACAAGATAAGTTAAGAGCAGAGTACGATGAAATTATAAAAACCATTGCAGACTTAAAAGATATCTTAGCAGATAAAGTTAGAAGAATGCAAATTATAAAAGATGAGCTTCTTGTAATTAAAGATAAGTATGGTGATGAAAGACGTTCTGAAATTAATTTTGCTGGTGGGGACTTAAGTATGGAAGATATGATTCCTAATGAGCAAGTAGTTATTACTATTTCTCATGCGGGTTATATTAAAAGAACACCTTTATCTGAGTATAAAACACAAAATAGAGGAGGGGTAGGGCAAAAAGCTTCTTCTACCAGAAATGAAGATTTCTTAGAGCATCTTTTTGTTGGTACAAACCACCAATACATGTTATTCTTTACGCAAAAAGGAAAATGTTTCTGGATGCGTGTATATGAGATTCCTGAAGGAACAAGAACATCTAAAGGGCGTGCTATACAAAATCTTATAAATATTGAGCCTGGTGATGCTGTTAAAGCATTTATATGTACCCAAGATTTAAAAGACGAAGAGTATGTAAACAGTCATTATGTAATAATGGCTACTAAAAAGGGTACTGTTAAGAAAACATCATTAGAGCAATATTCTAGACCAAGACAAAATGGTATTAATGCTATTGGTGTTAGAGAGGGTGATGAGCTGTTAGAAGCTAAGTTAACTACAGGAACAAGCCAGATTTTCTTAGGGCTTAAATCTGGAAAAGCAATTAGGTTCGAGGAGAGTAAAACAAGACCAATGGGTAGAAATGCTTCTGGTGTAAGAGGTGTTAGTTTGGCTCATGAAAACGATGAGGTTATAGGTATGGTTGCTGTTCATGATTTTGAAGAAGAAATTTTAGTAGTTTCTGAAAATGGTTATGGAAAACGATCAAGTATAGATGACTATAGAATTACCAACAGAGGAGGTAAAGGTGTTAAGACAATATCTATTACTGAAAAAACAGGTGGACTTGTAGCAATTAAAAATGTATCAGATTCTGATGATTTAATGATTATTAATAAATCTGGTATTGCTATTCGTATGTCTGTTGAAGATTTAAGAGTAATGGGAAGAGCAACACAAGGTGTTAAACTTATAAATATAAAGGGTAACGATTCTATTGCTGCTGTTGCAAAAGTTATGAAAGAAGAAGATGCCGTAGAAGATGCGGATATTCTAGATATAGACGTAACAGAAGAAGATGGCACGGCAATTGATAATAATACTCCAGAAACAGAAGAATAAATAAATAACACTAATTAAATTAATTAAATTAAAAATGAAAAGTAAAATTTTAATTGCAGCAGCTATGACTTTTTCTATAGCTGGATTTTCTCAGAAGGATGAGATTAAAGCTGCAGATAAAGCATTTAAAACTGGTGATTTTGAAGCTGCTAAAACAGCATTAGAAGGAGCTTCTTCTCTTATTGATGGAGCTGACGCTAAATTAAAAGCACAATACTACTTTATACAAGGAAACGCATATAATGAAATTTCTAGTAAGAGTGGAGATGTAGAAGGTTATAAAAAGGCTATAGAAGCTTATAATAAGCTGTTAGCAGTAGAAGAAGCAGGAAAAATAAAATATACTGTAGAAGCAAAAAAGAGTTTAGCAGCAATAAGTGGAAAAATAATAAATTCTGCAATAAAAGATAATGAAAACAAAAACTTTGAAGCTGCAGCTGAGAAGTTATATATGGGTTATACTTTAAGTAAAAAAGATACAGTATATCTTTATTATGCTGCAAGTAGCGCTGTTAATGGACGCTACTATGAAAAAGCACTTACTTATTATAATGAGTTAAAAGATTTAAATTATGATGGTAGTGAATTAAAGTATACTGCAGTGAATATAGAAACTGGTGAGGTAGAAAATTTAGGAGGTAAGCAGCAAAGAGATTTAATGGTTAAATCTAAAAAGTATAAAGATCCTAAAGATGAAAAAACACCATCTAGGAAAGGAGAAATAATTAAAAATATTGCTTTAATATATACTCAATTAGGTCAGGATGATAAGGCATTACAAGCCTATGCAGATGCAAGAGTTAGTGATCCTAAAGATGTTAACCTTATACTTAACCAAGCTAACTTATATTTTAAGCAAGGAAATAAAGATAAGTTTAAATCATTAATGGCAGAGGCTACGCAGATTGCACCAGATAATCCAGATTTACATTATAATATAGGTGTAATTAATGGAGAGCAAGGGAATGTTAAAGAAGCTAGGGAGTCATATAAAAAAGCTATAGAGATAGATCCTGGATATGTTAACGCGCAATTAAACTTGTCTACTACTTTTGTTAATGAAGGAAACGGATTAGTTGACCAAATGAATGCTTTAGGTAATTCAAGAGCAGATATAGCAAAGTATGATGAGTTAAAGCAGCAAAAAGATAATTTGTTTGCGCAAGGCGCTCAAGTATTAGAAGATGCTTTAAAATTAAACCCTGGTAACCAAGGTATATTATCACAGTTGAAAAATATATATGGAGCACTAGGTGATAATGAAAACTTTATGAAATATAAAAAGTTATTAGGAGAGTAAATTAAACTTCCTGTTCAATAATTTAAAAGCCTATAAATATATATTTATAGGCTTTTTTGTGTTTTGTTCTCAATAAAAAAGAGAGAGGTTTAGGAAATAAAAAAAAGCCCTTTAAAAGGCTTTTTTATGGTAATAATTATTTTTTTATCTATGTATTGTTTGTGTTCTGTCTGGTCCTACAGAAACAATTTTAATAGGAACTTCTAGTTCTTTTTCCAAGAAATCTATATAATCATTTAGAGCTTTTGGAAGTTGAGAAGCTTCTGTCATACCTGTTAAATCCTCTTTCCAACCTTTTACTTCAGTGTATATAGGAGTTACATTTTCTGGCTCTATATTGTATGGTAAATGACTAATAATTTCTCCTTTATATTTGTATTGCGTACAAATTTTTAAAGTATCAAATCCAGAAAGAACATCACCTTTCATCATCATTAATTGTGTAACGCCATTTACTTGTACGGCATACTTTAAGGCAACTAAATCTAACCAGCCACAACGTCTTGGTCTACCAGTAACTGCACCAAATTCATTACCTATTTTAGCCATTTTAGCACCAGTTTCATCAAATAATTCTGTAGGGAATGGTCCTGAGCCTACACGAGTTGTATAAGCTTTAAAAATACCGTAAACTTCTTTTACTCTATTGGGTGCAATACCTAAACCAGTACATGCTCCTGCAGCTGTAGTGTTAGAAGATGTTACAAAAGGATATGTTCCAAAATCTATATCTAATAAAGAACCTTGAGCACCTTCTGCTAAAATTGTAGTACCATTTTTTATGGCAGTGTTTAAATATTCTTCACTATCAATAAAAGTAAGTTCTTTAAGAGCTTTAACAGCTTCAAAGAATTCTTTTTCCAATTCGTTTAAATTGTATTCAATAGCTACATCATAAAACTTAATCATAGCTTCGTGCTTATCGGCAAGGCTTCTGTATTTTTCTTCCCAATTAGCTAATTCTAAATCACCAATTCTAATACCGTTTCTACCAGTTTTGTCCATATATGTTGGGCCAATACCTTTTAATGTAGAACCTATCTTAGCTTTGCCTTTGCTTGCTTCACTTGCAGCATCTAATAAGCGATGCGTTGGTAAAATAACATGAGCTTTGCGAGATACAATTAATGTTTTTTTGTAATCTATTCCGAATTTATCTAAGCCTTCTAGTTCTTTTACAAAAACCACAGGGTCTATAACTACACCATTACCAATGATGTTCATGGAGTCTTTATGAAAGATACCTGAAGGTATAGTTCTTAAAACGTGTTTTATTCCGTCAAATTCTAATGTGTGTCCGGCATTTGGTCCTCCTTGAAATCTAGCGATTATGCCGTAATCTTTGGTTAATACGTCAACGATTTTTCCTTTTCCTTCGTCTCCCCACTGTAGTCCTAGTAGTAAATCTACTGCCATGTAGTTTGTAATTGAATTAATTATTTAATCTATTCTTCTTTATTCTTGGTACCGTAAAAGTATAATGAGTGATTACTGATTTTAATATCAAACACTTCTTCGATAGTTTTTTTTATGGATTGTATTCTTGGATCACAGAACTCTATTACTTTTCCTGTATCTGTTAGGATAACATGATCGTGCTGCCTATCAAAGTATGATTTTTCATACTGGGCTTGGTTTTTTCCAAATTGATGTTTTCTAACCAATTTGCAATCCATTAAGAGTTCTATGGTATTATATAACGTAGCTCTACTTACTCTGTAGTTTTTATTTTTCATATTAATATAGAGAGATTCTATATCAAAATGATCTTCGCTGTCATATATTTCTTGTAGAATAGCGTAACGTTCCGGTGTTTTTCTATGTCCGTTCTCTTCTAAAAAAGAAGTGAATACATTTTTTACAATTTCCTGATTTTTAGTACTACCCATTTTAGTCATTACTACGATATTTTGCAAAGGTAATGTTAATATTTAAATTCTAGTAACTTTGTCTATACCGTTAATTGTTTTTAGGTTGTCTACTAGCTTTTTAAGTGTAGCATTATTTTTTACCACAACTGTTATTTTACCAGAAAAAGTACCACCATCAGTAGTGAAATTAATAGATCGCATGTTTACATGCATGTTTCCAGAAATAATATCTGTAATTTGACTTACAATACCAAGGTTATCTATACCACTTAAAGTTATTTCAGAAGAAAATTCTTGTTGCGAAGAATCTATCCATTTAGCTGAAATAATTCGGTAGGCGTAGTTAGATTGTAATGAAATAGCATTAGGGCAATTTTTAGAGTGCACTTTAATACCTTCATTAACACTAACAAATCCAAAAACATCATCTCCGGGTATTGGGTTGCAGCATTGCGAAAGTATGTACGGTAACTTTTCTTCTTCACCACCAAATACTAATAAATTGTATTTAGCAGTAATTTCTTCCTTATCTATTTCTTTAGGAGCTGGAGTTCTTCTTATTTTGTTTTTAAAGAAACTTATAAAGGCATTATTATAAGTAGAAGCAAAATCTTTTAATCTTTGGTTGTCTATAGCTCCTATACCAACTCTGTAAAAGAGATCTAAGCTAGTTTTTAGTTTAAAGAAGGTTACCATTTTGTTTATGGTATCTTCGTTAAGTGTTATTTTTTGCGATTTTAATTTTCTTCTGAGAATTTCTTTTCCTTCTAAGGCAACGCTTTTCTTTTCTTCTCGTAAAGATGATTTTATTTTTGCTCTAGCTCTAGCCGTAGTTGCGTAGTCTAACCAATTTTGGTTTGGCCTTGCCTGGTCAGAGGTTATTATTTCTACTTGGTCTCCACTATGTAGTACTGTGTTTAACGGAACTAATTTCCCGTTAACTTTAGCACCACGAGTGCGCATGCCTACTTCCGTGTGTATGTTAAAAGAAAAATCTAATGGTGTAGCTCCTTTAGGTAGCGATTTTAATTCTCCTTGAGGAGTAAATACAAAAATTTCTTTTGAATATAAATTAAGTTTAAATTCTTCTACAAAATCAACAGCATTTGTATTGGCGTTTTCTAAAGCTTCTTGTAACCTGTTTAACCAAATTTCTATTCCTTGTTCTTTTTGGTCGCCATGTTTGTATTTAAAATGCGCAGCATAACCTTTCTCAGCAATTTCGTGCATACGCTCACTGCGTATTTGTACTTCTACCCATTTCCCTTTTGGACCCATTACAGTAATGTGTAAGGCTTCATATCCAGTAGATTTGGGAGAAGAAATCCAGTCTCTTAAACGTACAGGATTGGGAGTAAAATTATCTGTAACTATAGAATAAATTTTCCAAGCTAAGAATTTTTCGTTTGGCCTGTCCGATTTGTATATAACACGAATAGCAAACTTATCATAGATTTGTTCAAAAGGAACATTTTGAACTTTCATCTTTCGTCGGATAGAATAGATAGATTTCATTCTTCCTTTAATAATGTAATCTAAACCTTCTCTATCTAAAGAATTCTGAATTGTACCAGTAAAAGCATCAATATACGCTTGTTGTTCTTCTTTTGTTTCTTCTATTTTATCCGAAATGTCTCTATAAACATTTGGTTCTGTATATTTTAAACTTAAGTCTTCTAATTCGGTCTTAATATTATACAGACCAATTCTATGCGCTAAGGGAGCATAAATGTAAAGTGTTTCTGATGCTATTTTTACTTGCTTATGCTCTGGCATAGAATCCATGGTAAGCATATTGTGATAACGATCGGCAATTTTTATAATTATAACTCTAATATCATCATTAAGCGTAAGGAGCATTTTTCTAAAATTCTCTGCTTGCTGAGAGATATTCATGTCCTTTTTAAGGTGCGCAATTTTGGTGAGTCCGTCTACAATTCTAGCAACAGTTTCCCCAAACATACGTTCAATATCATCTAAAGTATATTCGGTGTCTTCAACAACATCATGTAGTAAAGCGGATGCAATAGAAACAGCATCCAATCCAATTTCTGAAGCTACAATTTTAGCTACAGCAATAGGGTGAAATATATATGCTTCACCCGATTTTCTTCTTTGTTCTTTATGGGCATCTACAGCAGTGTCAAAAGCAGAGCGTATAAGTTTTTTATCGTCATCAGTAAGACTTTGATAGCTTATACGCAGCAGCTCTTTATATTGCTGTGCAATTTCTTTGTTTTCTTTTTCTATGGCAGCTTCCGTCATCATAAACTAAAATAGCATAATCTTTATTAGTATACAACAATATTTATGCCTTTAAATTGTGTATTCTGGCAATGAGTGGTGGGTGAGAATAGTGCATAAATACATACGCAGCATGTGGTGTTAGGTTGCTTAAGCTATTTTTTGATAATTTTTTTAGCGATGTTATTAGTGGAGTAGCTGCAAATGTATCTTTAGCATAATCATCTGCTTGGTATTCGAATTTTCTTGATAAATAATTCATTATCAGTCCTGTAATCTCAGAAATGGGGCTATATAAAATTCCAAAACTTATTAATGCAGCATGAAAACTTGGAGTTGAAACGCCAATAGCCAAGGATATTTGTGGGTTATTTATAAAAATTGATAAAATAAATAATGTTAAACCAGTTAATAGAATGGATGTTATTAAGTTAAAAACGATGTGTTTTCGTTTGTAATGGCCAACTTCATGGGCTAAAACTGCTACAATTTCATCTTCATCCAAATCATTAATTAATGTATCGTAAAGAGTTATTCTTTTTTCTTTCCCAAAACCAGAAAAGTAGGCGTTAGCTTTTGTAGATCTTTTAGAGCCATCTATCACAAAAATATTTTGAAGCTCAAAGCCTACTTTTTTTGCATATGCTTCTATTTTTGTTTTTAAAGAACCGTTTTCTAATGGGGTTTGTTTATTAAATAAGGGAACAATTAATTTGCTGTAAAACATATTCATGAAAACAGAGAATAGTGCAATAACCGCCCATGTATATATCCAAAAATTAGTCCCAGCCCACTGAAAAAACCATATAATAAGGGATAAAATAGCTCCACCAAGAATTATTGTCATTCCCCAGCCTTTTATCTTATCTAAAAAAAACAGTTTTTTTGTAGATTTATTAAAACCAAATTTTTCTTCTATCACAAAAGTATTGTAGTAAGAGAAAGGCGTAGTTATAATATCTGACCCAAGCATAATAATTCCAAAAAATATTAAAGCTATTAAAATTGGATTATCCGTAAAGCTCCTAGCTATAGTATCTACCCAATTAAATCCTCCAAATAGTAAAAAAAGAATAGTGATAATAAGCGAAAAGCTAGATGAAATTATTCCGAATGTATAATTTGCTTTTTTGTATTCCTGAGATTTTTTGTATTCCTCTAAGTTAAAAACATCGTTTAATTCTTCAGGAACTGGATCGTTATATTTTTTAGCATTTAAATAATCTAATACTGTTTCAATTATAAACTGAATAACAAGTATGGCAATTATTATATAAAATAAATTTGTATTCATTTTTATGGTATAGAAAGTTTGGAGGCGTTTTTTTATAAACTACGCTGTCGTTTAGCTTCAAAGATAAGTATTGCTGCGGATACAGATACATTCATGGAATCTATTTCCCCTTCCATGGGTATAATAATATTCTGACTAGAGTTCTCTAACCATTCATTAGAGAGGCCTGTGGCTTCAGTGCCTACTACAATTGCACTACTTGTGTTAAAGTTTGTTTCTATATAGTTTTTAGAGGCAGATAGTGCTGCACAATAGATATTAATGTTTTGTTTTACTAAAAAACTAATAATTTCTTTTGTATCACCTATGGCAATTGTATTGGTAAAAACACATCCAACGCTGGATCTAATTATGTTTGGATTGTAAATATCACTTTTAGGGTTAGCTATAATAACAGCATCTATATTTGCGGCATCAGCAGTACGTAGTAACGCTCCTATATTACCAGGTTTTTCGGGTGCTTCTGCAACTAAAATTAAAGGTTTTTTATTTTCTAATATGAGTTCTTCTAACGGATGTAATTTAGAAAATGCAATTGCTAATACTCCTTCTGTAGTTTCTCTGTAGGCTATTTTTTGATATACTTCTTTAGATACTTCAATAAACGTAATAGGTTGGTCTGTGGTATTAAATAAACCAGTTACTTTATCTATAGAAATAATATTAGCATAAAAGAATATAGCATCTATTTTATAATCAGCTTTTAATGCTAATTGTAATTCTCTTACTCCTTCAATAACAAAAAGCCCCGTTTTTTTACGTTCACGGGATTTTTCTTTTAGTAAAGTAATTTTTTTTACTAGTGGGTTTTGTATGCTACTAATAAGTTTTATTTCTTTCATTACTGCAAAAATAACCTAATCCCATTAAATAGTTTTTTAAACTTAAGGTTGATGTTTATAATGGGTGCTTTTTGTGGTAATTAACAAGTAAAGAAACCACTCCTCTATAGCTTTTGATACCGTCTTCTTGATTGTTAGCTTTTAAAAAGGTGTTAAAAATGCTTTTAAAAATAGGTTCGAGAGGGTTTTCATGTGCTTTCCAAAAATTAGATGTTTCTTGGTAATTCTCTTTTACGCCTTGGTTAACTTTACAGTACAGTTCTTCAAAAGCAAACTCATCTTGTTTTTTTATGTTTGCTAAGCAATAACGTAAAGCGTAGGCATACGCAGAATACTTAAAGTAGATGTCAGAATTGTTAGAAGTAACTATGTAACCAATGAAATTAGTTTCGTTTTCAGCAGAATAACCTATTTGGTGCCCTATCTCGTGCCCAGCAACTACAGAATATCTAAAATTAGGTATAAGTCCATTTACTTGCGCTTCATTTGTAAAAGGGTTTAAGTAACCACCGTAGCCCATATATGTTAATAGTGTGCTAAATAATGATTTTTTTAGGCTTGTTTTTTCGTAGGCTAAAAAAGGCATTGTTTCTTTTAACTGTTGATACCCATTAATTGTAATGTTAAAAATTTCTTTTTTTGTGTATGGGATTGCTACTATGGCTGTGCTATCCTGTGTTATAGAATACTGTATTGTATTTGTTTTTATAATAAGTTCATTAACAAAGTTTATTAGTTCTTCTTTTGTGTGTTCTTCTGCAATATTAAGTTTTTTAGAAATGGGTTCGCGGTAGTAATTAAAACCCCATAATAAATGAAAAAAGAAATAAAAAATTGAGCATACCATTGCTATATCTCTAAAAAATAATTTGGGATTTTTTTTTATGTTTTTTCGTTTAAGAATAAGATATCTGAACATTAAAAATAAAAGAACGCCATATATAATATCACCTATAGAAAAGGGTATCTTTCCTAAAATACTTCTAGAGAACATAGAAATAATAGGATATATACTTAAGCTGTAATATTTTTCAATAAATTCTGGAAAGTACCCTAATAATTTTACGATGCATATCTGAGGAATAAGCGCAATAGCAATACTATTTTTAATTTTAGAATTCATTAACTCAAAAATAACTAATTATATCTCAGGATTCTTTTTCTATGTGTATTTTTGAGCTTAGAATTAAAAAAATATGAGTAACGAAGTACGTAAATTACAGCCACAAGCTGTTTGGAATAAGTTTGCAGATTTAAATAAGGTACCGCGTCCGTCCAAAAAAGAAGAACGTGTAATACAGTTTATGCTAGATTTTGGAGCTTCTAACGAATTAGAGACTTTTAAAGATGCTGTGGGGAATGTTATTATTAGAAAGCCAGCATCTAAAGGTATGGAAGACCGAAAAATAGTAACACTTCAGTCTCATTTAGATATGGTGCATCAGAAAAATACGGATACCACTTTTAATTTCGATACTCAAGGAATTCAAATGTATATTGATGACGATTGGGTTAAAGCTAAAGGCACTACTTTGGGTGCAGATAATGGCTTGGGAGTGGCAACTATTATGGCTTTGTTAGAAAGTAAAGATATAGTACACCCACCGTTAGAAGCCTTATTTACTATTGATGAAGAAACGGGTATGACGGGGGCAATGGGATTAGAAGCTAATATCTTAAAAGGCGATATTCTTTTAAACTTAGATACAGAAGAAGATGATGAAATTGATATAGGTTGCGCAGGAGGTATAGATATTACTGCTACAAGAGAATATAACGAAAAGTCTATAAAAACTAGTGTAAAAGCCTTTAAAATAAGTGTTACAGGTTTAAAAGGGGGGCATAGCGGAATAGATATTCATAAAGGATTGGGTAATGCTAATAAAATAATGAATAGGTTATTGTATTTAAGCTCTAATACATATAATATTCGTATTGCCTCTATTAATGGAGGTAGTTTAAGAAATGCTATTCCTAGAGAAAGTTTTGCTGTTGTAATAGTAGATAAAGCGCACATAGATTCTTTTAAAGCCTCTTTAAATGAGTGGAGTTCTATTATTAAAAATGAACTAGTAATAACAGAACCCGATTTAATAGTAAGTTTAGATAAGGTAAACAAGCCTAAAACAGTTATGGGTTTAGGTGCTCAGGATAAATTGTTGAAATCTATATATGCAATATATAACGGGGTGTATGCTATGAGCGCATCTATGGATAATTTAGTAGAAACTTCTAATAATTTAGCACGTGTGGTAGTTAAGGAAGGGAAAATAGAAGTACAGTGTCTTACTAGGTCTTCTGTAAATTCTGCAAAATTAGATTTAGCTAAATCTTTACAATCAGCTTTCGAATTAGCAGGTTTTGAAGTTGAATTAAATGGAGATTACCCAGGTTGGAACCCT
>CALHVB010000068.1 GCA_938039345.1 uncultured Sediminicola sp. | reverse complement strand
GACCCAAGGGCACGAGCTATTAAATAGGAAAACCCTTTATTATTTTTGACGCAAGCGTCGGAGAATTAAACCCAAATAGGCTATCGCCGTGCAATTAAATTGGACTAATATTTGCTATCTTAGTTCAAAATAGTCTGCTTTGTTAAAAAACTTATCGTTCCGTTCCCGAATATTTATTTCAATGATTTTATTGGTGTTTATTGCATCAGTCTTAATTGTTGGTGTAACCATATACCAATATAGAGAACAGACTAACGATTACCACCAAAAACGTTTGGCACGTAAAGAAGCTCAAATAAAACAAAGTATTATTTATACGCTTAAAGAAACCACCTATCCTGTTATTACAGAAAATTTAAAGGATATTTTTAAGCATGAAATTTATCAGATTGCAGATGTTCAAAATTTAAATTTTAATATTTATGATTTAGAAGGACAACTTATTAAAAGCTCTAAAGCAACATTTAACAACGATTCTATCTCTAATTGTTTAAGTGCAAATACGCTAAATAATTTAGAAGCATCTGCCTCTAAAAGATATGTAGAAGAGAACACAAGTCCAAACGATAGGTTCCACGCATCGTACAGCTATATTACAAACAACAAGTTTAAACCAATTGGTATATTAAACTTACCTTATTTAGAAGATAATACTTTTAACAACAAGGAATTAAAAGAATTTCTATTTCGTTTGGCTTGGGTATATTTAGTTTTACTGGTTATAGCTATTGCTTTAGCTTATATAATTTCTAAATATATAACACGCTCTTTACAGACTATTTCTGATAAATTAAACAAAACCAATTTTACACAAAAAAACAAACGAATTATTATTAAAAACCCAGGTGAAGAAATAGGAAAATTAATTAGTTCTTATAACGGAATGATAGATGAATTAGAAGAAAGTGCTGTAAAATTAGCCCGTAGTGAAAGAGAGCAAGCTTGGCGAGAAATGGCAAAACAAGTGGCGCATGAAATAAAAAATCCGTTAACTCCAATGCGTTTAAGTGTACAAAGTTTTGAGCGCAAGTTTGACCCTAACGACCCTAAAATTGAGCAAAAAATAGATGAATACTCTAAAACTTTAATTCAGCAAATAGATACTTTAAGCAGCATTGCTTCTGCCTTTTCTAATTTTGCAAACATGCCCGCACAGCAAAATGAAACCTTAAATGTGGTTAAAATTGTAAAATTAGCATTAGATATTTTTAATGAAAATTATATTCATTTTATAAGTGAGGAAGAAGAAGTAATTGCAAAACTAGACCGAACGCAACTTATAAGAATTGTAACCAATTTGGTAAAAAATGCCGAACAAGCTATTCCTGAAAATACAGCACCTAAAATTCTGGTTTCAGTAGCATCAGAAAACGAAATTGTTAAAATTATGGTAGCAGATAACGGTATTGGTATAGCAGAAGATGTAAAAGACAAGGTTTTTGAACCTAAATTCACCACAAAAACTAGTGGTATGGGCTTAGGTTTAGGTATGGTAAAAAATATTATAGAAAACTATAACGGAACTATCGATTTTACTTCAGAAGAGGAACAAGGAACTATTTTTACTGTAAAACTTCCAAAAGGAATATAACAACATAAGCTATGAGTTACACAAATATCTTAGTTACAAAAAAGGAAACAATTGCCACTGTTACAATAAACAGACCTAATAAACTAAATGCCTTAAATAAAGATACCATAGCAGAATTACACTCAGCATGCAAAGCACTAGATAAGGATAAAAACATAAAAGCTATTCTACTAACTGGTAGTGGAGAAAAAGCTTTTGTAGCCGGTGCAGATATTGCTGAATTTGCAAATTTTACTAGTAAACAAGGAACAAAATTAGCAGCAAAAGGACAAGAAACACTTTTTAATTTTATAGAAGACTTAAACACTCCTGTAATTGCAGCAATAAACGGCTTTGCTTTAGGTGGCGGATTAGAATTAGCCATGGCTTGCCATTTTAGAATTGCTAGCGATAATGCAAAAATGGGCTTACCAGAAGTATCCCTAGGCGTAATTCCTGGCTATGGTGGCACGCAGCGTTTACCGCAACTCATAGGAAAAGGAAGGGCTATGGAATTAATTATGACAGCCAGCATGATTAATGCAGAAAAAGCACAAGCTTATGGCCTTGTAAACCATGTAACTACTCTAGAAGAATTACTGCCTTATTGCATTAAGCTCGCAAGCAAGATATCGAATAATTCGTCTGTTGCCATTAAATATGCAATAAAAGCAATAAATGCTGGTTTTATACATGATGTAGATGGATACGCTACTGAGATTAAAGCTTTTGGAACCTGTTTTGGAACCCAAGATTTTAAAGAAGGTACTACTGCCTTTTTAGAAAAAAGAAAAGCTAATTTCCCAGGAGCTTAAAATCAATTTTAAACCAATACCTATGATACTTAAAAAGCATTTTATACTCTTATTTCTTTTTGCCTTTAGCATTGCAAAAGCACAAGAAATGCCTGTTTCTTACGCTTTTGGAGAAAAATATAACGATAAGCATAAATACTCTAACCTAGTATCTATAGCTAACGAGGCAAACGGAGGAACTGTACTAGTTAGAAGTTATTACGGAGGGCTTATCTTAAAACCCAAAGGCTATTTAATAGAACATTATAATAAAGATTTAGAGTTAATTTCTGAATTTAATTACAAACTTAAAGGGCATAACTTTGTAGACGGGTATTTAAAAAACGGACGATTACATCTATTGTTTTTAGACTATAACCTTAGCAAAGGCTCTTACGATTATGTTGTACATAGCAGCTCTTTAAATAATATAGATTTTATAGAAAAAACGATATTATCTATACCATCAGCAGAAGTAGATTTTCCGTTAGATAAAAATTATTACAATAGAAATTTTTCTTCTGGTTTTACAACATCTGTATTGTTTAATGATGATAAGTCTGCCTTTGTAATTAGCACTCATTTTAAAAAAAGAAAAGTAAATCAACACTTTATTTATTTGTTTGATGCTGATTTAAATAAAGTTATAACACACGATTTTTCTAAAGAAGTTGAAGAAAAAAATTATGCTTTTGAAGAAATAGCTATTGCTAAAAATTTAAAACAAGTTTACATCATAGGAAAAGCCTATTTTAAAAAGAAACGTTTTGGAGCCAAAGAACGTAAATTCCAGTACGAAATGATACAAGTTTCTAATTCATTTAGTAAAATACAAACTTTTGATGATGACGGTAAGTATTCAGAAGGTTTAAAACCTATACTTTCAGAAGACAACAAATTATTCTGTGTTGGTTTTTACTCTAACAGAAAAGACAATCGCTATAACGGTGTTGGTTATTTTAACGTGGACCCTGGTACTTTAGAAATAACTACAAAAAAATACCATCCGTTTTCTACACAGTTTATGCAAGATAAGTTTGGAAAAAACGAAGAGAAAGAAATAAAAAATCTAGTCTTTAAAAACCTAAGCATTACCCCAGAAAATAATATCATTTTTAATGCTGAAGAATATTTTGTTACCAGTAATTATAAAATTGAAGCTGGCAGTGGAAACAGAGTTAAAGTAAAAAGATACCATTATAATGATATGGTAAGCGCAAAACTAGATGCTTCTGGCGACCTTTTATGGACAAGAAACATTAATAAATCTGAAGTAACACAACACGATGAAGCATACGTATCTTATAGCACCTATATTAAAGGAGAAGACAGCTATTTTTTTATAAGTACAGCCAGTGAAAATCCAGAGCAACTAGGAAAAGACCGTATTATTTTTAGACAAGGCTTTAGCCGTAACAGAAATGTTTTTCTTATTAAATTAGATGCAAAAGGAGATATGTCTTATGAAAAAATAATAGATGATAAAGATGCCCGTTTACCTTTAATGGTTTCTAAACCTTTAATAGTACCTACAGAAGATACTGTATTCTTTTATGCCAAAAGAGGAAATAAAAAACAACTAGCAAAAGTAGTTTTTAAATAAGCTATCATTGACTTTCTAATAAAATCTGTTAATTAACATTTGAAAATACATTAAAACTTGGATTTATTCCATAAATTTGGAATAAATCCAAGTTTTTGAATCAAAAAGAATACATAAAAGGTCGTGGAGCACAGCAAAACAGTGCAAACAAATTTCTAGAACACATCTATGAAATACGAGAAGATTTTATGGAATTCTGTAGAATTGAAGGTGAGGAACCAGATAACAATCGTACGCAATACATTCCCGTTTTTCCAAAAACAATTGTAAACAAAGTAACAAGTCCAGATATTGGAATGTCGTTTTCTATGAATGCATACCAAGGCTGCGAACATGGGTGTATTTACTGCTATGCCAGAAATACACACGAGTATTGGGGTTATAGTCCTGGTTTAGATTTTGAACGAAAAATTCTAGTAAAAAAAGATGCTCCAAAATTACTAGAGGCTAAGCTAAAAAGTAAACAATGGAAAGCAAGTACTATTATAATGTCTGGCAATACAGATTGTTACCAACCAGCAGAGCAAAAATTTAAAATAACCAGAGCTTGTTTAGAAGTCTTTTTAAAATACAAACACCCAGTAGGCATTATTACTAAAAACGCTCTTATTTTAAGAGATTTAGATATCTTATCTGCCTTAGCAAAAGACAATTTAATAGGAGTAAATATCTCGGTTACCTCTTTATCCGAAGAAACAAGACGTATTCTAGAACCGCGAACAACTACTATAAAAAAGCGACTAAAAACTATCGAAATATTATCTAAAAACGGTATTCCTGTAAATGCTATGTTAGCGCCAATAATTCCGGGTATTAACAGCCACGAAATATTAAAACTAGCAAAATCGGTAGCAGATAACGGAGCAGTATCTTTTGCCTTTACCGTAGTGCGTTTAAATGGTGCTATTGGACAAATATTTACCGATTGGATACGCAAAGCAATGCCAAACAAGGCAGAAAAAGTATTACACCAAATAGCAGCTTGCCACGGTGGTAATTTAAACGATAGTAGGTTTGGAACACGAACTCGCGGAGATGGAAAAATAGCTGAATACATACACGATACTGTACGCTTAGCTAGAAATAATTATTTTAAAAACAAAAAGTTCCCTAAACTAAATACAAATTTACACGAACAATATAAAGATGGGCAAATGAAATTGTTTTAAAGAATTGTAACAATTATCTATTAAACAAGACCAATATATTAGAAACCAATACTTTATATTATGAGCGGAGCTGGACATATGCTACATGCTATTAAAACCTTAAAAGCTAATAGACATTTATTAAAAAAACGAGTTGATCAAAAAAGAGATGGTTTTGCAAAAAATGAAACCGTAACCAAAGTAAACTTTAAAAAATCTACCGCTGCAGATATGATTGCTATTCGTAAAAAAATTAAGCAAACTAAAGCCAAAGAATTAAGATTAAATATTGCTTTAATGATAACTTCGCTTATTATTTTTGCTATTCTAGTATGGTATTTTTTCCTTCTCTTTTTTAAAATTCGTACTGTACCTAATACTTATCCCAACAGTACTTCTATTACTTGTATTATTTTCTTGGTCTTCAAATTCAAATGAAGAAAATGGTTTTGCAGAATTAAAGCCAGAATAAATTAAATAAACTCCTAATTTATCTGTAGAACCTAAACTATGTGTTTCTATACCTATTGCAGAAGACCAAAAATTAATTTTTTTAGTCACTTTTTTTATACTCTTTTCCTCATTTGAATCTAAAAAAACACCTTCAGATGTAATATTTCCATAATTATATTTAGGAATAAAAACCCACCGAGAAAATTCTTCTTGGTAATAAAACTTTGAACCAAAACCTATAATAGCACCCTTATAAATAGTGTTTAAATTTTCTTGCGAAGAAATAAAACCTAAGTCATTATAATACCCTTCTTTATGTGCTCCTCCGTAAAAAGAAATAGCTATTTCTGGAGCAATAAACTTATAGGAAAACAATTCTGACCCTGCTGTAAATTTTATGTATACACCTTTTTCTAAGCCTTCACCTTTAAAACCTCCTATTCCTAAATACATTTCAGGTGGCGAAACTTGACTGTAGACTATCGAGTTCAAGATAAAAACAAATACCAAACATATTTTTTTACTTGAAATTTCTTACAAATATTATATCATTAACATTGGTTATTCCACATGAATAATAAAAAACTTAACATTTGTGTTAATCTCCATAAATTATCATAAAGAAAACATAATGTTTTTAAAAATAGGAATTAGAATAGGTAACTTTAACTATCTCTAAAACACTAAAAGCATATTTAAATGGGGAAAAAATTACCAGCAATAACTCCAGAATTAAGTCAATTTATTAAAGAACAAAAAATATTTTTTGTGGGTACAGCAGCTGAAGAAGGTCAGGTAAATGTATCTCCAAAAGGTATGGATAGTTTACGTGTGTTAGGTCCTAATAAAATTATTTGGTTAAACCTAACAGGTAGCGGTAACGAAACAGCAGCACATTTACTTAAAAATAATAGGATGACTATTATGTTCTGCGCTTTTGAAGGAAAACCTTTAATTCTTAGACTTTATGGCACCTCTAAAATATACCACACAAGGGATATCGAATTTAAAAACAATATAAACTTATTTCCTAAAATTGCTGGTGCGCGTCAAATTATAGAAATGCAGGTAGATTTAGTACAAACATCTTGTGGTTATGC
>CALHVB010000067.1 GCA_938039345.1 uncultured Sediminicola sp. | reverse complement strand
TGATAGAAATAATTTAAACACACGTTGGACTACCGCTATTGAAAACGGAGCTGTTTTAGTACACGAATTAAAAATACCGCACATAGGAGAAAAACCATTTAAAGAGGCTAAAAAAATGGCATCATTAAATGTTGTAAAGTTCTTATCTATAGAAATAATCTCTAGTATATCTTTATTTATTCCTGAGTTTTTTCTAAAGAACTTTAATACCATCTTAACAGGAGGTTTTTTAAAATTCTTTTATGCGTTAGCTACTGGTATATTTATATTTTTTGCTCCTAGATTTTACAAAGCACTAAAAGTATATTTACTATTTGGAAATACTTTTAAAAAGACAAAAAAAATAGCAAGTGCATTACTTAGTTTACTCTTTGAAACAGAACAGATAAACAGTCCAAAGGAGAATATTAAGCTAATAACTGAGCAATATACAGATGGGCAATTTGTAATCTTTATAAAAGGAGGTTCTGAGCATGAAAGTACCTTGTTTATAAATTTATTAGACGAAATATTAGCTCCTGTAGAAAATCCAAGATATTTATTATCTAATACCAATTGGTTTAAAATAAAATTAGGTTTCCGCAATTATTATGTAGTTCCCGATTCTTTTGGTAAACGAAAAGAAGAAGCGCAACGTTTTCATAAACACTGGCGTAAACATGTAGATAATTCTAAATTACATTTTACAAGAAGTGTTAAAGGCAGAAAACTATTATTAAAAGCACGTTTGGCTCATATTATGTTTCAATTTAAAGAGGTATCAAAAAAAACAGTTACCTGGAAATAATTTCTTTCTCAACTTTTATTCTGCTAATCCTAAATACATCCAATTGCCATGTTCTTTTACAAAGGCAGATTTTTCATGAATAACATTTACTTCTCCGTTTTCATAAAAATAGGCATTAAAAGTTACTGTGCCTTCGGTATCTTTTACCTTACCTTTTAAAGTTTCTAATACTTCTAAGCGAATCCAACTCACCGATTTTGCCCATTTTACAATAGCCTTTTTTTCTTTTAATGGTCTGGTTGTAGAATGGTGGCTTTGCATTAAATAATCTCCATCTGCCCTTACAAAAGCTGAATATCTAGAACGCATTAATTGTTCTGCTGTTTTGGCTTTAGATACATCATCATGAATTATCTTGCAACAATCAGAATAGGGTTTTATTATTCCACAAGGGCAATTTACAGCTTCCATTATTTCCCAATATTTCCTATCCAAGTATAACCAATCATCATAAAAAATACAATTACTTCTGTTGTAATATAACTTGTAAATAGAGGGCCTGCAATTGCTATTAAAAGTATAGAAGCTCCGTATATAATTCCAAAATTCTTTGCCTTTTTATTATCTAATAAAAAAGCGCCTGGTAAAGGTATAAGGGCACATATAAACCCTATTGCTAACACCAAACAATAATCAATACTAAAAATATAAAATAACGCTATTGCTATAATTCCTAAGAACGCTAATGCACCAAAAGTATATCCGCTTATTTTTTGTTCTTTATTCAACAAATACTTACCATAGGAATCAAAATTTAAAATAGTGTTGGATAAAGGTTCCATAATCCAACCTCCTAATGCAAAAAATAAATATGCCGCAACCAAAGGCATAACTAAATAGGACATCCCAGCAGCAGAAAGTAATTTTACAGAAGCTCTGTATGCTACATAAATTCCTAGTACAAAAATCCACTGGTTTTTAGATGATTTTTTGCTCATCCAAAACGAGTATTTTAAGTACCATTTGTAAATGAAATTTTTACTTTTTAAGGCTGTACTCATACCTTCTCTGGCATATTCAAAATTAGGATCAAATTGTAAGGCTTGTTTAAAATGATCTAACGCTTTTTTAGTATTGCCGTTTTCAAGCTCAACCCAACCTACATTGGCATGTGAATAGCTGTCTTCTGGATTATCATATAATATATTTTCAACCGTTTCATCCGCTTCAGAAATCCTATTTAATTTGGTTAAAAATTGTGCTCTTAAATTAAGACAATAAGCATTTTTTGCATCTACGTTAAGGCCTTCATTAACCGTATTTAATCCTTCTTCATATTTTTTATCTCCTAATAATAATGCGGATTTTAATCCAAAATAATCTGCATTGTAAGGATATATACTAATTGCTTGATTAATAAATTCTTCTGCTTCTTTATTTTTTCCTTCTTGAAGAGCTATTTGGGCTTTTAAAAAATATACATCGGGATTATTTGGATCTGCAGTCAAAAGACCTTCTGATAGCGTAGTTGCTTTTTGATATTCTTCCTGTTGTAAAAAGCATACTGCTAAATAATATATACTGGTATAATCATCTACATCTTCTGCAATAGCTTCTTGAAAATAGTTTACGGCATCTGAGTATCTGCCCAACTCATATAATTGAATACCTCTTTGTTGATTTTTAGACTCCACTATTTTTTAATCTTTAAATAAGTTAATATTTCATCATACATGCCACCATCGTTGGAGTATAAGGCATAATTTTTTGCAGAACTAAACCATTCTTTTGTACTAGATTTCATTTTCTTTACAGCACTTAAAATATCTTTAGTTGATAATGGTTTAGGAATTCCGTCTTTAAAAGATTCTTCCAATTTATGCTCAATTGCAACATCTATAGTGGCTTTAATATCTGCTCCAGAAAATTCTTTAGCCGATTTTGCTAAAACAGCATAATCTATAGTTGTTGTGGGTTTATCTTTTAATTGAATGTTAAATATTTCTTCTCTTGCTTCTATATCTGGCGGCGACACAAAAATAATACGATCAAATCTCCCTGGTCTTCTAAAAGCTGGGTCTAAATACCATGGCGCATTGGTAGCACCAATAATTAAAATACCCTCATTATCCGTATCTATACCATCTAACTCAGATAAAAACTGATTTATTACTGTTCTTCCTGCTGTTTTGTTTACATCATTTCTATTTGCTCCTAATGCATCTATTTCATCAATAAATATAACACAAGGGGTGTTTTTACGTGCTGTTTCAAAAATCTCATGAAGGTTTCGTTCAGAACTACCCACCCACATGTCTAAAATTTCATTAATACCAACATTAATAAAATTAGCCTTTATTTCGCCTGCTGTTGCTCTTGCCAAATGTGTTTTACCACAACCAGGAGGTCCATAAAGTAAAATTCCACCTCCTATTTTTTTGCCATAAGCTTTATATAAATCTTTATGCTCTAGTGGTTTTATTATTTTTAATGCTATCTCATTTTTTACATGTTGCATACCACCAATGTCTTTAAAACTAGCATTGGGTTTTTTCATAAAAGATAGTGCATCATCATCTGTAAATTCATTATCCACATTAGAAGAAGGCACTTTTAATTTTCTATCAAAATCTTCATTGGTATAGGATGGATTAATGGTCAGTATATCCTTATATGATTCTTGTGCCTCTAAATAATTTCCTTGATTTAACTGGCAGTAACACAACAACTCAATATACTTTATATCATTGGAATTCCTAACAATTTCTTCTAATAATACTTCTGCTGCTGGTATCTTACCTTGTTTGTAAAAGCAATTTGCCAGTTCGTATTTTGCTTCTTTATCCGTTGCATCTAAATCAATTATCTCATAAAGATGCTTTTCGCAATTTTCAAAATCACCCATTTGGGCGTATAATTTTGCTACTTGTAACTTTAATGGAATATTATTTGGAGAAAATTTTAAAGCTTCTAATAAACTTTCGAGCATATATAATAAATATTAGAATCCATTGCGCATATTTCAATTGAAAGTCGTCAATTAGAATGGTTTTTTAAACTAAAATTATATCGAAAATTAGAGTTTCAAATGCAAAAAACTTGCTCTCGATAGTTTTTTTTCAGAAAAAACACAACCTGACGATTTTTTCATCCATATAATTTTAAATACACAACGGATTATTAAACCATAAAAATATCATTTTAATCTGTTATTCTATAACAATTTTAGCATCAAAAAAGGCAAACTAAAAAACCCTAAATTAAACCCAATCTTTAGGCGCTTGTAAAACTTGTAACAAACGTTCTTCTTCACTCCCTTTTTCTGGATTATGGTCGTATACCCATTGTACATGTGGTGGTAAACTCATTAATATACTTTCTATACGTCCGTTTGTTTTAAGTCCAAATAAAGTTCCTTTATCATGTACCAAATTAAACTCTACATACCTACCTCTACGTATTTCTTGCCAATTACGTTGCTCTTGCGAATAGGTTAAGTCTTTTCTTTTTTCTACAATAGGCACATAAGCTTCTAAAAAGCTACTCCCTACTTCGGTTACAAAATTGTACCAATCTTGCATACTTATGGTTTCGGTAGCCTTGCAATAATCAAAAAACAACCCACCTACGCCACGAGCTTCGTTCCTATGCGTATTCCAGAAATATTCATCGCATCGTTTTTTATATTTTGTATAAAATTCTGGATTATGTTTATCGCAAGAACGCTTGCATATAGCATGAAAATGACTTGCATCATCATCAAACAAATAATAGGGTGTTAAATCTTGTCCGCCACCAAACCATTGGTCTACAAGCTTACCTTCTTTATTATACATTTCAAAATAGCGCCAATTAGCATGTACTGTTGGCACCATAGGGTTTTTAGGATGCAATACTAAGCTTAAACCACAGGCAAAAAAATTGGCATCTTCTACTCCAAAGTATGTTTGCATACTTTTAGGCAACTCGCCATGAACTCCAGAAATATTTACTCCTCCTTTTTCAAAAACAGCGCCATTTTCTATTATTCTTGTGCGTCCGCCACCGCCTTCTGGTCGCTCCCAAATATCTTCTTTAAAGGTAGCTACTCCATCTATTTGCTCTAGCTTAGAAGTAATGGTGTCTTGTAATTTTTGAATATAACTAAAGAATGTATCTTTCATAATTCTTATTTTTTTGAAAAACCTTTGTTAATTAATAATGCTTCTACAATGGCTAGTATACTGTAATAAATAAACCCAAATACAATGGCAATATGCGGTGTATCTATAAAAACACCTCCAGAAGTTTTAGCTTTGTTATAACCAGATACCTCTAAAAAATTAGCATTTAGACCTAATTCTGGTAAATAATCCATACTAAAAAGAACTACAAATATTAACACAAAATATATAAATGCCGCAGATACAGAAGTAAATATTGCTCTTTGCTTTATAGCTTTACTTACATCTGAAAAAGCAAAACGCATTCTATTAAAAACAACCATAAGGTATAATAATATTATGGTGTTATTAGATACCGATAAATTAAATACAAAAGCAAATAACGCATATAGTGGCACTAATACATACAAGGTTATTTTTTTAGGCATTACAGCCATAAAAACCCCAGAATGCACCATAATAAACTCAAATGCCATTAATATGGCTAAATCTGATATTTTAGTAGCATCTGAAAGATTTGGTGCTGTCCATAATGTATAAAACTGATACGCAATAAGGAGCTTTATTACAATACCTCCGTACTCAAATGGCTTATCGTATTTTTCTAAGATATTCATGTGCCTTTTTTCAGAGTATCAATAGTATTTATAGTGGCTGCGGTAACTGATAATGGCATCACTAAAATAATTCCTACAATTGGAATAAATAAGAACAGCATAAAAACAATACCATTGCCAATTGCTATACCTCTATTTTTACGCACAAAACTTATACTCTCTTGGTATTTAAAATGACGTTCTAACGTATAATCTATATTACCAAAACCTGCATAATATGCTTGTACTAAAAATATTAAAACTGTAGAAAAAACACCAATTATAGGTATAAAACCAATGAGTATTAATGGTATGGTAAATAAAACTTCTTTAGATAAATTTCTAATATTAATACGGATACCACGCCATAGTTGTTCTTTAAAAGAAGTTATTCTATGGTTGTGGTTTGTATTGCCTGTTAAATATGCTTCTATCTTTTCAGAAACAGGGCTCATAAAAGGTGCCGATAATGCCATAACAATGTGCTTGTAAAGCATTAGACCTGTAATAATAATTATTAAGCCTCCTATGACGCTACTTATTGTAGTAAAGCTTTCCTTTCCCCAATCCCAAATCCATAATTTAGCTATAAAAACACCTATATTATCAGACAAGCCATAAGCTAAAAACCCAATAAAAACAGCAGTAATTACACTAATAACGATAGGTATAAAAAAATACTTCCACAGTTTTAATTTGGAAATAAGTTTTAAGGTTCCTCCGTACGTTTTTATGCCTTTTAGGATATTTTTTATCACTTAAACCCTATTTTTTATACTCTTTTACTGCATCTATAAATGCTTTTGCATTTTCTACAGGTACATGTGGTAAAATACCGTGCCCTAAGTTTACTATATATTTATCTGCACCAAACTCATTAATCATCTGCGTTACCATCTTCTTAATTTCTGCGGGTGGTGATAATAAACGCGATGGGTCAAAATTACCTTGTAATGTAATATTACCTCCTGTTAAATAACGTGCATTTTTTGCAGAACAAGTCCAATCTACTCCTAAGGCAGACGCTCCAGATTTTGCCATATCGCCTAATGCGAACCAACATCCTTTACCAAAAACAATTACCGGAATTTCATCTTTTAAAGCATCTACAATCTGCTGTATATATTTCCATGAAAATTCTTGATAATCTGTTGGAGAAAGCATTCCGCCCCAAGAATCGAATACTTGTACAGCGTTAACTCCTGCTTTTATTTTTGCTTTTAAGTAAGCAATTGTTGTGTCTGTTATTTTCTGTAACAATCCATGTGCTACTACTGGTTGTGTAAAACATAGTTCTTTTGCTTTATCAAAAGTTTTACTACCTTCTCCTTGTACACAATAGCAAAGCAATGTCCATGGAGAACCTGCAAAACCAATAAGCGGCACCTCATCATTTAACTTTTCTTTGGTCGCTTTAATAGCCTGCATTACATAATCTAATTCCACATTTACATCTGGAACAATAACATTATCTAAATCTTTCTGGGAACGTATAGGGTTTGGTAAGTAAGGGCCAAAATTCGGCTTCATTTGCACTTCTATATTCATAGCTTGTGGTACCACTAAAATATCACTAAATAATATAGCTGCATCCATACCATATCTTCGGATAGGTTGCACTGTAATTTCAGAAGCTAATTCTGGAGTTTGGCAACGTGTAAAGAAATCGTATTTCTTTCTTATTTCCATAAACTCTGGTAAATACCTCCCTGCCTGTCGCATCATCCATACTGGAGGTCTATCTACTGTTTCTCCTTTTAAAGCTCTTAGAAATAAATCGTTTTTTAAACTCATATCTGTATTCTTATTTTAAATGCTTAACTGCCTGTACAATTACATTTTCTATTGTTGTTTTTGTTGCAGTTACTATATTATTGGTATGTTTTTTTGCTGCTATTGCTGTGGTTTCCCCAATACAAAAAGCAATACTCTCTTGTATCTTATTTTCTGCTACATAACTTTCTACTGCACTTGGACTAAAAAATAAAACACCATTAAAAGCCGTGCTAAATTTCTTTTTATTTAAAGTAGTTTCATAAACGTTTACTTCTTTAAAATCTACCTTATTTTCTTTTAAAATTAAAGGCAGCTCCTCTCTCCTCTTATTTCCGCAAAAAAACAAAAAAGACTCCTTTTTGTTGTTTTTTACTATATATTCTGCTAATTCTTTCGAATTATTAGCCATTTTTATCACTTTTACATCGTTTTTCTCTAAAAGTGATTTTGTTTTTTCTCCAACACAAAATACTTTTTTGTCTTTAGAAATAGTTCTGTTTTTATTTGCTAAAAACGCTCTTACTCCATTCTGACTGGTAAAAATATAATGGCCATATTCCTTATCTATCTTAAAATCTATAAACTTAATTTTTATAGCATTATACTCCACTAATCCTAAACCACTATTTAATACTAACTCTTTTTGGGCTAGTAATAAAATTTTAGTGGATAGTATGGAAATACTCATCTTAATTTATAATATCGTCTTTTTTAAGAGAGGTTCTGTTTAATCTCTTTCATTAATTCTTTTCCTCCGCTTTCCAAAATCTTAGTAGCACATCTTTTTCCTAAACCCACAGCCTCTGTTACAGATACTTCTTCTTTAATTTCTAATTTTTGCTTTCCGTCTAATGAAAACAAACAACCTTCAAAAAATAAAATACCATTAGCTATAGTTGCTAAAGCTCCTATAGGCGCAGTACAACCGCCTTCTAATTGTCTTAAAAAACCACGCTCTACTGTTGTACAAATTTTAGTTTCTACATGGTTTAAAGGTGCTACTGCTTGCTGTATTTCTTTATCCTTTTCCATGGCTACAATAAGCATAGCTCCTTGTGCTGGCGCAGGCAACATCCAATCTAATCGTTCTGCGTTTTCTGGCAATAAATTTATTCTTTTTAATCCTGCTTCGGCAAATATGGCGCCGTTCCAATTGTTATCTTCTAACTTTTGTAAACGCGTATTTACATTCCCTCTTAAATCTGAAATTTTATGTTTTGGGTAACGGTTTAGCCACTGTGCTTTTCTTCTTAAACTGCCCGTTGCAATTTCTCCATCAGTCT
>CALHVB010000066.1 GCA_938039345.1 uncultured Sediminicola sp. | reverse complement strand
TGGAGGATATTGGGAAGCTGTACAAATGGGCTTTGGTGGTGCATACTACTATGCTAAATTAGGTTTCAACTTCTAATTTAAAAATTTAAGTCAGTTGGTTTGACTATCCCAACGGCTTATATAACAAAAAACCTAAGCTATGCAGCTTAGGTTTTTTTGTTTAAATCCTATTTTATGGCTATCCTTCTGAATGCATAAATTTTTGCTTTCCTAAAAGCTCTTCTTCTGTTTCTATATGATCCTCATCTGGTACACAAGAATCTACAGGACATACCGCAGCGCACTGCGGTTCTTCATGAAATCCTACACATTCCGTACACTTATCAGGAGAAATATAATAAACTTCATCACTTATTGGTTCTTGTGATGCATCTGCATTAACTTCTTTACCATTAGGTAATATAACAATACCTTCTAAAGATGTACCATCACTGTAACGCCAATCATCTGCTGCATCATAAATAGCATTATTAGGGCATTCTGGTTCGCATGCCCCACAATTAATACATTTGTCGCTTCCTTCAATTAATATTTTAATTGCCATAATCTTAATAATTTAAATTAGTAAAGGGTATAAAAGCAAAAAATCCTAAGCTGTAGAGCTTAGGATTTTTTGTTTGAATATGATATTATGCTTTATCCCTCTGGATGCATAAATTTTTGCTTTCCTAAAAGCTCTTCTTCTGTTTCTACATTATCCTCATCTGGTATACAACAATCTACAGGACATACCGCAGCACACTGTGGTTCTTCATGGAATCCCATACATTCTGTACACTTATCTGGGGATATATAATAAACTTCATCGCTTATTGGCTCTTGTGATGCATCAGCATCAACTTCATTACCATTAGGTAATACAACAGTACCTTCTAAAGACGTACCATCGCTATAACGCCAATCATCTGCCCCTTCATAAATTGCAGTGTTTGGGCATTCTGGCTCACATGCTCCACAATTGATACACTCGTCTGTTATTATAATTGCCATAATTTTATATTTCTTTTATGCGTAATTAATTTCAGTATCTCTACTTTTGTGCAAAGATAAAGCCTAATAAAATCTTGTACAAATATAATGACAGACCTTAAACAAAGAATAAAAGCTTTTGTTAAACTTGGAGAATATATTCAAGAATATTGCAAATATGCTATTGAATCTTCTGAAAATAAGATAGATACAAGCGAACAACATTTATTTTTTGATGAAAAAATTAAGTTTGCAGAAATAAAAAACAATTGGTTTACAAAAGAAAATATTTTATTTAGCTTTAAAAACTGGTCAGATTTGCTGTCAGAAAAGCAATTAAATAACTGGCTATCTACTTACAATATACCAGAAGAGAACAACAAAAAAACTATTGCTTTAATACTAGCAGGAAATATTCCTTTGGTTGGTTTTCATGATTTTCTTGCATCTGTTATCGTAGGCAATAAAGCTTTGGTTAAATTATCTTCTAATGATGCTGTTTTACTTCCTTTAATTGCTAACAAATTACTAGAAATAGAACCCTTATTAAAAGATAGCTTTGAATTTATAGAGGGTAAATTAGAAAATTTTGATGCTGTAATAGCTACCGGAAGTAATAATACAGCTCGTTATTTTGAACATTACTTTAGTAAAAAGCCTAATATTATTAGAAAAAACAGAAATTCTGTAGCAATACTAACAGGTAAAGAAACTCCCGAACAACTAAAAGCCCTAGGAGAAGACGTTTTTAGATATTATGGTTTAGGTTGTAGAAGTGTATCTAAATTATTTGTTCCTAAAGACTATAATTTTGACGCTTTCTTTTCTGCTATATACGATTACAATCCTATTATAAATCAGTTTAAATATGCTAATAATTACGATTACAATAAAGCAGTTTACCTAATGAGTAATTTTAAATTGTTAGAAAATGGTTTTCTTATACTCAAAGAAGATACAAGTTACAGCTCCCCTATCGCCTCATTATTTTATGAACATTATAACACTACAGAAGAATTAAAGCAAAAGTTACAAAGCGATAAAGAGAAGCTACAATGTACTGTTAGTAATGGCTTTTCTTCTGATGAAATTAATTTTGGAGAAACTCAAAATCCAAGCTTAACAGATTATGCAGATGGTATAGATACCCTTGCATTCTTATTAACATTATAAAAACATCTATAGTACTATTTTCCTAGAATTTTAAGACATTTGCATTTTTACAATTATTTACACCTATGAAAAAACATAATTTTTACGCAGGACCATGCATATTACCACAAGAAGTATTGTTAAAAGCCTCTGAAGCTGTTCAGGATTTTAACGGTTTAGGTTTATCTCTTATAGAAATATCACACCGTAGTACAGACTTTGTTGCGGTAATGGATAAAGCTCAGTCCTTAGCATTAGAATTATTAGGCTTAAAAGAAAAAGGATATACAGCATTATTTTTACAAGGTGGTGCTAGTTTGCAATTTTTAATGATTGCTTATAATTTATTAGAACGCAAAGCAGGCTATTTAAATACAGGTACTTGGAGCGAAAAAGCCATTAAAGAAGCAAAAATATTTGGAGAGATAGAAGAATTAGCATCATCTAAAGATAAAGGCTTTAATTACATTCCAAAAATGTATGGTATTCCAACAGATTTAGACTACTTACATATCACATCAAACAACACCATTTATGGTACACAAATGAATTCTTTTCCTAAAACAAAAGTTCCTTTAGTATGCGATATGAGTTCTGATATTTTCTCTAGACAATTAGATTTTTCTCAATTTGATTTAATTTATGCAGGTGCTCAAAAAAATATGGGTCCAGCTGGTGCAACATTAGTTATTGTAAAAGAAGATATCCTCGGAAAAGTATCTCGTGTTATACCTTCTATGCTTAATTATAAAGTGCACATTTCTAAAGACAGTATGTTTAATACCCCTTCTGTTTTTGCAACTTACGTATCTATGCTAACTATGCAATGGCTAAAAGATTTAGGAGGAGTAAAAGCTATAGAAGAGATTAATGATAAAAAAGCACAGTTACTATATTCAGAAATAGACTTAAACCCTATGTTTAAAGGCTATGCTGCAAAAGAAGACCGTTCTAAAATGAATGTTACTTTTAACCTAACAGATGAAAAACTGCAAAGTACTTTTGATAAAATGTGTGCTGATGCTGGTGTTGTTGGCGTTAAAGGACATCGTTCTGTAGGTGGTTATAGAGCTTCTATATACAATGCCTTATCATTAGATAGCGTTGGAGTTCTTGTTGATGTTATGAGCGATTTAGAACAAAGTAAAGGCTAGGTTATATCTTAAAATTAATAACAGACAATATGAATATACTTGCAAACGACGGATTATCACAAAACGGAATAGCAGTATTAAAAAATGCTGGCTTTGGTGTTTTAACAACCAATGTAGCTCAAGAACAACTTGTAAACTATATAAATACACATAAAATAACAGCTCTTTTAGTGCGTAGCGCT
>CALHVB010000065.1 GCA_938039345.1 uncultured Sediminicola sp. | reverse complement strand
AAAAACTTAAGTTTGTATAAACTTAATATTAATAGTGTGGGAAAAGTAAAAGTAAATAATATTAGAGTCTATGCTTATCATGGTTGCTTAAAAGAAGAAAGTATTATTGGGAGCGATTATAGAGTAGATGTAGAGGTAACAGCAGATTTAACTAAAGCCTCAATTTCTGATGATTTAACAGACACTGTAGATTATGTTCATATTAATTATATAGTAAAAGAAGAAATGAAAATTAAATCTAAACTCTTAGAGCATGTAGGCAAAAGAATTTTAGATCGTATTTTTAAAGAAATTAAAATTGTAAGCGCTGCAGATGTTACCGTTTCTAAAATAAACCCGCCAATAGGGGGAGATGTAGAAACAGTTTCGATTAGTTTACAATTAAATAGATAAATAATTATATAAAAGACTTTTTTATAGTGGTTTTAATCTATAAAACTCACCTAAAGAACCTCTAATCAGAAGATTGAGGTTTTCTTTTTTTAAATTATTGTTTTTTTTGTTCTAAATATTAACTTAACATTTTAGAAACTTAAAAAAAATAGTACATTTGCGGTAAATTAAGGGCATTGTGGCCGAGTGGCTAGGCAGAGCTCTGCAAAAGCTTGTACAGCGGTTCGAATCCGCTCGATGCCTCTAAAAAGACTCTAATCATTTGATTAGAGTCTTTTCTTTTTAAGCCGTTTTATTTTTAGAAAAAAGATGGTGTATAACCCATAGAGGGCCAATTAATAAAAATTGTAAATCTTTTATAAATGAGGGTTTTTTACCTTCTATTTTATGCCCGTAAAATTGCCCAATCCAAGCAATTATAAAAATAGAGATAGAAATATAAAATAAGTTTCCAAAATTACTAAACCAATAATTACCTAGTATAGAAAGGCTTATAACAACTAACATTTCTATAAAATAAATAAAACCAATACGAGCATAGAATAGTAATACTAAAATAGCTATAATAAAGGCCCAGTTCTCTATAAGCGGTTGTTGTAAACCTAAAATATTTTGTAAAAAAGTTGTTGGTATACTCATTAATAAACCAATAACGCTAAAAAATATGGCAGGAACACATATAAAGTGAATCTTTTTGTTTTGTTCGTTTTGGTGGCTTACAGCATATTCACTAAACCATTCTTCAGAAGTTTTCATAGGAGTGTTTTTACATGCCCTTTAAGGTAAGCATTAATTTTTAACCTATTTATAATCTGTTAATAAGAATTTTAAAGACTATTGTTGCAATAAGTAAACCAAAAATATAGCAGGAATAAAATAAATAGCAATGGTTCTTGCTCCATCATAATCTTTAGCAATACGTTGTCCAAAGAGTAACATTAATAATGAAACACAAGATAGTATTGCGCCATAAAAAGCCATTATTTTGTTAGCTTGTGCTATAATTTGATAAATTCCTATAATACATAATATAGAAGCAATCATTTCAGTAATTAGAACAATTATTAGTAATGATGGTACAATATTTTTAACAAAAGTCTCGGCAAAATGACCTTTAAGCCATGATACATTACCATTCCAATCAAAAATTTTATCTATACCGCTTTGTAAAAAGGTAATAATTAAAAAACCAAGAAGAAGAATTTCTGTAGCATTGTTTACTATTGTTTCCATAAATAATATAGTTCTAACGTTAGAGAATTAGGATATAGGAGTTGTTTTTTTATGTAATAGTCTGGTTAGTTTAATAGATAAATCGGTTAAGATTATCTTAGAATTACCGTTTCTTTCTATATGATAGATAGCGCTTTCTAATTCTTTGGTAATAATAGTAATATTATTTTCATGTATAAAAGGAGCAAATTTTTCTAACTGAAAACCATCAGAATGTATGCGCATATAAGCTAAATCTTTTACGTTAAAATTAATAAGCATGGCCTGGCGCATGATAGCAATACAATAATGTAAAAACTTTTTTTGTGTTTCTCTTCCTGTTTTTGCTATTTCGTCTCCCCATTTAATAAGGTCGTGTATTGCTGTTTTATTTCCTTTGGCTTTAAAAGCACTACGCACCCATTTTATAAACCATTTTTCAAAAACTAAATCTTCAGACGAATTATCTATTAAATCTAGTGCTTTATTATAATTACCATTAGCTTCATGGGCAATTCTTGTTGCTTCATCTGTACTTATTCCTTTTGTAATAAGAGCATTAGTAATAGCATTTTCTGCTAAAGGAGGAAAATGTAATATTTGGCACCTAGAGCGTATGGTTTGTATAATTTGTTCTTCGTCTTGAGCAATTAAAATAAAAACAGTTTTTTCTGGTGGCTCTTCAATTAGTTTCAGCAATTTGTTTGCAGCTGCAACATTCATTTTATCTGCCATCCAAATCAACATTACTTTATAACCACCTTCATAAGATTTTAAAGTAAGCTTTTTTACTACTTCTAAAGCTTCATCAACGCCTATTTGCCCTTGTTTTTTTTCAATTCCAATAGTACGATACCAATCAAAAAGATTTCCATAAGGTTGTTCTTTTATAAATTGGCGCCATTCTTCCATAAAATGATTACTTACCGCATGGCTTTTAATCGTATTATTATTAGCAACAGGAAATGTAAAATGCATATCTGGGTGTGATAGAGAATTGCATTTTATATTACAAGATTCGTTTACAGATTCATTTTCACCATTAGTATTGGCACATAAAATATATTGTGCATAAGCAATAGCCATAGGTAAAGTGCCACAACCTTCTGGACCTATGAATAACTGTGCATGGGAGATACGACCAGCATCTGCACTTATGGCTAAGTGCTTTTTAATATGAGAAAGTCCTAAAATATCGTTAAGAAACATAGTTTCAAAGATAGGTTTTTGCTCTTTACCAGCCTAGTTGAACAAAACAACAAAAATATACCTTTTAGTATGTTGTCTATAAATAATGAAAATACCATTTAAAATCTTTTTATGTGTTAATCACAACAAATACAAATAATTATGAGGCTACATTTTACAAGCACTATAGAAATCTTTACATTTGCTATTCTTTAAAAACACGTTTAAATAATGAAGACCATCAACGATTTTAATTTTGACAATAAAAAAGCATTAATAAGAGTAGATTTTAATGTACCATTAGATGCTGAATTTAATGTAACCGATATTAATAGAATTGAAGCTGCAAAACCAACTATTATAAAAGTATTAGAAGATGGTGGTAGCGCTATACTAATGAGTCACCTAGGAAGACCTAAAGGAGAACGCAACTCTGATATGTCTTTAAAGCACATTTGTGATAAGGTTTCTGAGGTAATTGGTGTACAGGTAAAATTTATAGAAGATTGTGTTGGTGAAGTAGCAGAACAAGCTGTAGCAAATTTAAAAAGTGGTGAAGTGTTATTGTTAGAAAACCTTCGTTACTATTCTGAAGAAACTAGTGGAGATAAAGAATTTGCAGAAAAATTATCTAAGTTAGGTAATGTTTATGTAAATGATGCTTTTGGAACAGCACATAGAGCACATGCTTCTACAACAGTAGTAGCACAATTCTTTGGAGAAAATAAATGTTTTGGTTCTTTACTAGCTAAAGAGATAGAATCTATAGATAAAGTAATGCAGACTGGAGAAAAACCAGTAACAGCAATATTAGGAGGATCTAAAGTATCGTCTAAAATTACCATTATAGAAAATATTTTAGATAAGGTAGATCATTTAATTATTGGAGGAGGAATGACCTATACTTTTATTAAAGCACAAGGTGGAAAAGTAGGGAATTCTATTTGTGAAGATGATAAAATGGAGTTGGCTTTAGATATTTTAAAGCAAGCAAAAGAAAAAGGAGTAGAAGTACATATTCCTGTTGATGTATTAGCAGCAGACGATTTTAATAAAGATGCAAATACGCAGGTAGTAGATGTAAAAGCAATTCCTGATGGATGGGAAGGTTTAGATGCAGGGCCAAAAACATTAGAAAACTTTAAAGAAGTTATACTTAAGTCTAAGACTATTTTATGGAATGGACCTGTTGGCGTTTTTGAAATAGAGACTTTTGCTAAAGGAACAATTTCTATAGGTAATTTTATTGATGAGGCTACACAAAACGGAGCGTTTTCATTAGTTGGTGGTGGAGATTCTGTTGCTGCTGTTAAGCAGTTTGGTTTCGAAAACAAAGTAAGCTATGTATCTACAGGTGGTGGCGCAATGTTAGAGAGTTTAGAAGGAAAAACATTACCAGGTATTGCTGCAATAGCAGGGTAATAGAAATCTTAATTAAAGATAAATGAAATTATTTAACCCCCATTTTTGGGGGTTAAATGTTTTATAATATCAATAAAAAACCCGATTTTCGCCAGTCTACATTAATTTTAAGGTCTGATTTTAAAATGATTATAAAAAAAATATACGTGCTAGGAGTTTTTCTTTTAGCTTTTGGTGCTACTACATTTTCGCAAGAAGTAGATTCTATTGCTGTAAATAATATCAG
>CALHVB010000064.1 GCA_938039345.1 uncultured Sediminicola sp. | reverse complement strand
GTGTGAAAAGGGAAGCATAAAATTTTCGGTAAAAGCATAGGTCATACTAAATGTTAAATCATTCTGATGATGCTTTCTATAAACAGGTTCTTTTTTAAAATATTCTAAGGTATCGTGCATCCATCCCATCATCCATTTCATGCCAAATCCAAGTCCACCAATAGCTACAGGTCTAGATACACCGTTAAAAGCAGTAGATTCTTCTGCAATAGTTTGTACTCCTTCAAAACTTGCGTATACCTCTTGATTCATTTCACGAATAAAAGACATGGCTTCTAAATTCTCATTATTACCATACATATTAGGCTCCCACTCTCCCTCTTCTCTAGAATAGTCTAAATAAAGCATAGAAGCAACAGCATCTACACGCAAACCATCTACATGGTATTGATCTAACCAGAAAACGGCATTACTTATTAAAAAAGCACGTACTTCGTTACGACCATAATTAAAAATTAAACTTTTCCAATCTGGATGATAGCCTTTTCGTCTGTCTGGATGCTCGTACAAATGAGAGCCATCAAAAAAGCCTAGCCCATGAGCATCTTCTGGAAAATGAGAAGGTACCCAATCTAAAATTACACCAATATCATTCTGGTGTAATTTATCTACTAAAAATTTAAATTCTTCGGGAGTTCCAAACCTAGAAGTAGGAGAAAAATAACCTGTAAGCTGATACCCCCATGATGGATCATACGGATACTCCATAATAGGCATAAACTCTACATGGGTAAAATTCATTTCTTTTACATAAGCTACCAAATCTTCTGCAAGCTCTTTGTAAGATAAAAACTCATTATTATCTTTTCTTTTCCAAGAACCTAAATGCACTTCATAAACTGCATAAGGTTTATCTAAACCATTTTTATCTGCTCGGTACCCCATCCAATTCTTATCTTTCCAATCATAAGAATCTTCCCAAACAACGGAAGCTGTTTTAGGCGGATGCTCACAAGAACGAGCAAAAGGATCTGCCTTTTCTGTTTTTATATTATCATTATTAGAGGTAATAGCATATTTGTAAATAGCTCCCTTGGCTACTTCCGGAATAAAACCTTCCCATATACCGCTGGCATCCCATCTTACGTTTAACTGGTGTTCTTCCGAATTCCAATAATTAAAATCTCCTATTACAGAAACCTTTTTTGCACTTGGAGCCCATACAGCAAAGTAAGTACCTTTTACTCCATTAAGCTCTATTAAATGAGCTCCTAATTTTTCATACAATCGAAAATGTTTTCCTCCTTTAAATAAATTAATATCAAAATCGGAAAATAAACTATGCGGTACTACGTTTGGCATGGCATTTTAAATTTATTACAATAATAAGCATCTTTGTATAATAAGCACTAATTTTCTAACCTTAGTTTCAACGATATACAAAACCTCTTATTATATAATTCTAAACAATAATTTGGAACGCTTTTTGTTATTGAACTACTAAACAATTAGAAATATACAAATCATTAAAATTTAAAATAAAAGCTATGAAAAATTTCAAACTAATGTTAGGAGCATTTTTAACCTTATTAATTATTTCTTGTGAAGGGCCAGAAGGGCCTCCAGGTATAAATGGATCAGAATTTGAGGCTCCTGCATTTGAAATTACTAGAGATTTAGTTTTTAATGCAAATAACGGAACTTACGAATTAACTCCACAACTTTATCCTTCAGACATTAATCCCTTTATAGATGATGTTATTTTAATATATAGGCTAGAAGATGTTGTAGATGACAATACCCCTGTATGGAGACAATTACCACAACCTTTAATAACAGATCAAGGAACTTTGTTTTACAACTTTGATTTTACTTTAAATGATTTTAATATTGTTGTAGAATCTGATTTTGACCCTAATTTAGTACCCTTAGATTTAGTAGAAGACCAAACATTTAGAATTGTTGTTATACCTGCTAACTTAGGTAGTTCTAAACTAGATACTTCTAATATAGAAGCTGTTTTAAGTGCTTTAAACATTAACGAAGCTGATATTAAAAAAGTTAAATAAAAAAATCTTAATCACTCATACAAATCCTTATTACTAATATTGTAATGAGGATTTTTTACATCTAGCCTATAAAAACTTCTATTTTCTATCGTAATTTTGAAAACAATCCTTCGTCTAATTTAGCAGACATAATAAAAATTGCTATGAATAAATTTATCTATATCCTTTGTATCTTAGTTTGCAGTTGTAAAGGTATTTCTCAAGAGAAAGTTGCCACACCAAAACAAGAAAAAACATTTAAAGTCACCAAGACTAAAGAAGAGTGGAAAAAACAATTAACAGAAAGTCAATACTATATCCTAAGAGAGGCTGCAACAGAAAGTCCTTTTACAAGCGATTTATTAAATAATAAGGAAACAGGAATTTATGTTTGTGTTGGTTGCGACACTCCTTTATTTAAAAGTGAAAATAAATTTAATTCAGGAACAGGTTGGCCTTCATTTGATCAAGAAATAAAAGGTAATGTTGCCTACGATGTAGACTATAAAATAGGATACAAACGTACCGAAGAACACTGTGCTACATGTGGCGGACACCTTGGGCATGTTTTTGAAGATGGGCCTAGTAATACTACAGGACTAAGGCACTGTATTAATGGTGCTGTACTAAAATTTATTCCAGAAAAATAAACTTAATAAATAGCTGTAGTAAATAATCTATTTAAATAAAAAGCTGTACTAAAAAACGTGTATATTTAGATATTCTAAATTTTAATTATGTATTCTCGTTTTTTAGTATTCTTTAATTATTTCTCTATTATAATTATTTCTTTTTTATGTACAATATCTTATGCACAATCTGATGTATGGATAGACAAAAACGAAGATGAAAACTACACCGCTCGTCACGAGTGTTCTTTTGTACAAGTTGGCGACTCATTTATTTTATTTGGAGGTAGAGAAAAAGCACAACAATTAGACATTTACAATTTTAAAACGGATACATGGAGTGTTGGTCAAAGTGCTCCAAAAGAATTTAACCACTTCCAAGCTACCTATTACAAAGGTTTTATTTGGGTTATTGGTAGTTTTAAAACAAATAAATTTCCTAAAGAAATACCCGCAGAATATATATGGCTATACCATGTAAAAAATAACCAATGGATTAAAGGACCTAAAATACCTGTAAATAGACAAAGGGGTGGTGCTGGTTTAGTTGTTTATAAGGATAAATTTTATTTATTAGGAGGTAATACCATTGGGCATAGCGGAGGTTTTGTAAATTGGTTTGATGAATACGACCCTGTTAAAAATACGTGGACAATATTAGAAAATGCACCTAATGCCAGAGATCATTTTAATGCCGTAATTATTGGTGATACATTATACGCAGTTGCCGGAAGACATTCTGGAGGAAAAGGTGGTTTTTTTGCACCACTAGTTAAACATATAGACACTTATAATTTTACTACAAAAAAATGGTC
>CALHVB010000063.1 GCA_938039345.1 uncultured Sediminicola sp. | reverse complement strand
GTTTATCTTTAACTACAATTATCTATAAAGGTATTATCATGCCCGAAGATATTGGCCCTTATTACAAAGATTTACAAGAAATAGATTTAGTAACTCGTTTAGCATTAGTACACCAACGTTTTTCTACAAATACAATGCCAGCTTGGGAATTAGCACAACCATTTAGATTCTTATGTCAGAATGGAGAAATTAACACTTTAAGAGGTAATGTTTCTAGAATGCGTGTTCGTGAAGAAATTATGAAATCGGATATTTTTGGAGACCAAATAGAAAAATTATTTCCAATTATATTACCTGGAAAATCAGATTCTGCTTCTATGGATATGTCTGTTGAGTTATTAACCTTAACAGGGCGTTCATTACCAGAAGTAATGATGATGACTATTCCAGAAGCATGGGAAAAGCACGCTACAATGTCTGAGGACAGAAAAGCGTTTTACGAATATAATTCTTGTATCATGGAGCCATGGGATGGCCCTGCTTCTGTTCCTTTTACAGATGGCGATTATATAGGAGCCTTGTTAGACCGTAATGGTTTAAGACCATCTCGTTATACTGTAACAAAGAGTGGTAAATTAATTATGTCTTCGGAAGTAGGTGTTGTAGATATTGAGCCTTCAGACATCGAAAGCCATGGTCGTTTAGAGCCAGGTAAAATGTTCTTGGTAGACATGAACGAAGGACGTATTATAGGTGACGAGGAAATAAAAAATAAAATTGTTTCTGAAAGGCCATATAAGAAATGGTTAAAAGAAAACAACTTACAATTAAAAGATGTTCCTAATACAAACGAAGTTTGTCCTATAGAAACATTAGATTTAAAAACAAGACAACGTTTATACAATTATACTATTGAAGATATTCAGGAAGTAATTGTACCAATGGCTATTGTTGGTAAAGAAGCTCTAGGATCTATGGGTATAGATACCCCTTTAGCTGTGTTATCAGACAGACCTCAATTAATATCCAATTACTTTAAGCAACTATTTGCCCAGGTAACCAACCCTCCTTTGGATGGTATCCGAGAAGAAGTAGTTACAGATATTAGTTTAGCATTAGGTCACGATAAAAATATTTTTGATATTACTCCAGACCAATGTCATAAATTAAGAATTCAAAATCCGGTTATCTCTAATAACGATTTAGAGAAAATTAGAAATATTAATGTAGACGGTTTCAAAGCAGACACCATCGAAATCTTATATGAAAAAGATAAGGGAATGAATGGTTTAGAAGACGCTCTAGACAATATCATTACCAAAATAACTAAATCTTTAGATAAGGGAGTTAATATCATTATTTTATCTGATAGAGGTGCCAAGAAAGGTTTAGCCCCTATCCCAGCATTATTAGCTTGTTCTTTTGTACACCACCAAATGAATCGTTTACGTAAGCGTTCTTATTTCGATATTGTAATAGAGTCTGCTGAACCTCGTGAACCGCATCATTTTGCGACATTATTTGGTTACGGAGCATCGGCTATTAACCCATACATGGTTAATGAAATTATTCGTTTACAAGTACAAGAAGGATTCATTGAGTTAGATGAACAAAAAGCGGTAGATAACTTTAACAAGGCTATAGGAAAAGGTGTCTTAAAAGTAATGAACAAAATTGGAATCTCTACTTTACACTCGTACAGAGGTTCCCAAATATTTGAAATAGTAGGTTTTAATTCTGAATTCGTAAACAAATATTTCCCTTATACTGCTTCTAGAATAGAAGGTATAGGTTTATACGAAATTGAGAAAGAAATTAATAAAAGATACAAATATGCTTACCCAGATACTTATATAGATAAAAGATTAGGATTAAATATTGGTGGTGACTATAGATGGAGACGTAACGGAGAACGCCACTTATTTAACCCAACTACTATAGCTAAATTACAACAAGCCGTTCGTTTAAGCGATCAATCATCGTATGATATTTACAAAAATGCTATTAACGAGCAGTCTAAAAATTTATTAACGATTCGTGGTTTATTTGAGTTTAACAACTTAGATCCAATTCCGTTAGACGAAGTAGAACCTTGGACAGAAATCGTTAAACGATTTAAAACAGGAGCTATGTCTTATGGGTCTATTTCTAGAGAAGCGCATGAAAACTTGGCCATTGCCATGAACCGTTTAGGTGGTAAATCTAACTCTGGTGAAGGTGGCGAAGACAGAAAACGTTTTCAACCAGATGCAAATGGAGATAATAAGAACTCTGCTATTAAGCAGGTTGCATCGGGTCGTTTTGGAGTAACCTCTCATTATTTAAGTTCTGCAAAAGAGATTCAGATAAAAATGGCTCAAGGAGCTAAACCAGGAGAAGGTGGCCAATTACCAGGAACTAAAGTGTTGCCTTGGATTGCAGCTGCACGTAACTCAACACCATTTGTTGGTTTAATATCTCCTCCTCCTCACCATGATATTTATTCAATTGAAGATTTAGCACAGCTAATCTACGATTTAAAGAACGCCAATAGAGAAGCTCGTATTAACGTAAAGTTAGTATCAGAAGTTGGAGTAGGAACAATTGCAGCTGGTGTAGCTAAGGCTAAAGCAGATGTAGTATTAATTTCTGGTTACGACGGAGGTACAGGAGCATCGCCATTAACCTCATTAAAGCATGCTGGTTTGCCATGGGAACTTGGTTTAGCAGAAGCACAACAAACACTAGTATTAAACAACTTAAGATCTAGAATTGTTGTTGAATGTGATGGTCAGTTAAAAACAGGGCGTGATGTTGCTATTGCAGCATTATTAGGTGCCGAAGAGTTTGGTTTTGCAACAGCTCCTTTAGTAGCTTCTGGATGTATTATGATGCGTAAGTGTCACTTAAATACATGTCCGGTAGGTATTGCAACGCAGGATAAAGAGTTACGTAAAAACTTTAAAGGCACACCTGAGCACGTAATAAACTTCTTTTACTACGTAGCAAATGAATTAAGACAAATTATGGCCGAATTAGGATTCCGTACCATGGATGAAATGATTGGTCAGACTCAAAAAATAAATGCCAACAAGGCTATTAAACATTACAAGGCTAAAGGATTAGATTTATCTGCTATTCTGTATCAACCAGCAGAATACAGTAACTTTACTTTAAAAAATACCGAGAAGCAAGATCACAATTTAGATAATGTAATCGATTTTCAAATTCTAAAAGATGCACATGCTGCAATTTTTAGAAAAGAGGTTACACATTTAAACTACCCAATCCAAAACACAAACCGTTCTTTAGGAGCTATTGTTTCTAATGAAATTTCAAAAATATACGGACACTTAGGGTTACCAGAAGACACTTTAAACTTAAATTTTAAAGGTTCTGCCGGACAAAGCTTTGGAGTATTTGGAGCAAGCGGTATTACATATACTGTTGAAGGAAACACAAACGATTACTTAGGAAAAGGTTTATCTGGAGGTAAATTAATTATTAAGAAACCAGTTGATGCAGACTTTATAGCAGAGCACAATATTATTGTAGGTAATGTTTGTTTATTTGGAGCTGTAAAAGGTGAAGCCTACATCAATGGTATTGCTGGTGAACGTTTTGCAGTACGTAACTCTGGAGCTACTGCTGTAGTAGAAGGATTAGGAGATCACGGATGTGAATACATGACGGGCGGTAGAATTGTTGTTTTAGGTGACACAGGACGTAATTTTGCTGCTGGTATGAGTGGTGGTTACGCTTATGTATTAAATACAACAGGGAAGTTTACAGATGGCTTATGTAATGAGGAAACTATAGATTTTGACCCTATAACGGCAGAAGATGCTGCTGAGTTAAAAGGACTAATTCAAAAACATGTAGCATATACCAATAGTAATAGAGGTGCCGAAGTTTTAGCAGATTGGGAAAACAACCTAGCTAAATTTGTAAAAGTAATGCCTAAAGAATACAAAGTAGCTTTAGAACGCATTGCCAATGAAGAACCAATGGTTGAAGAATTAACAGTATCGTAATTATGGGAAAAGTAACTGGATTTAAAGAATTCGAAAGAAAAGACGAAAAATACACTGCTGTTGAAAAGCGTGTTAAAGATTATAAAGAATTTACGATACCTTTAAGTGAAAAAGAAATCACAGAACAAGGTTCTCGTTGTATGGATTGTGGTATTCCTTTTTGCCATAGTGGTTGTCCTTTAGGAAATTTGATTCCTGATTTTAACCACATGGTACACCAAGGAGAGTGGCAAAAAGCTTCTTTAATTTTACATTCTACTAATAATTTTCCAGAATTTACCGGACGTTTGTGTCCTGCTCCTTGTGAGCAAGCCTGCGTACTAGGAATTATAGAAGACCCTATCTCTATTGAAAATATAGAAAAAAATATTGTGGAACGTGCTTTTGCAGAAGGTTGGATTAAACCTCAGCCTCCTAAAAAAAGAACAGGAAAAACAATTGCCGTTGTAGGTTCTGGACCTGCTGGTTTAGCTACAGCGCAACAATTAAATAGAGCAGGGCATTTAGTAACTGTTTTTGAAAGAGATGACGAAGTTGGAGGATTGTTACGTTACGGTATTCCTAACTTTAAAATGGAAAAAGAGATTATAGACCGTAGAGTAGCTATATTAGAAGCAGAAGGTATTACTTTTAAAGTAAATGCTAATGTTGGTAAAAATGTATCTGTAGAAGAATTAAAAGCTTTTGACGCTATTGTATTAGCTGGTGGAGCAACAGAAAGACGTTCTTTACCTACTCCAGGTATTGATGCTGATGGTGTTGTACAAGCAATGGACTTTTTAACACAGCAAACAAAAGTTGTTTTTGGAAAAGAAGTAAAAGACCAAGTTTTAGCTACAGATAAAGATGTTATTGTTATTGGTGGTGGTGATACAGGATCTGACTGTATTGGAACATCTAATAGACATGGAGCAAAATCTGTAACTAATTTTGAGATTATGCCTAAACCTCCAGGACATCGTTCGCCAACAACTCCATGGCCGTATTGGCCTTTACAGTTAAAAACTTCTTCTTCACATAAAGAAGGAGCTGAACGTAACTGGCTTATAAACACTAAAGAATTTGTTACCGATAAAAACGGAAAATTAACGGCTTTAAAAACAGTTAATGTAAAGTGGAAAATGGTTCCTGGCGAACGTCCGCAATTAATAGAAATTGAAGGCACCGAAAAAACTTGGCCATGCGATTTAGCATTATTAGCTTTAGGTTTTACAGGACCAGAAAACTATTTAGCAACGCAATTGGGTATAGAACAAGATGCGCGTTCTAACTACAAAGCAACATACGGCAAGTACCAAACTAATGTTCCTAATATATTTACGGCTGGTGATATGCGAAGAGGACAATCATTAATAGTTTGGGCTATTTCTGAAGGTCGTGAAGCAGCAAGACAGGTAGATATCTTTTTAATGGGAAAATCTGATTTACCATCTAAAAATGTAGAAGGAGATTTACCTAGCCTATAAGAAGCTATTAAAATAATAAATACAAAAAACGGTTAGAAAATTTTCTAACCGTTTTTTTATGTTTAATAATTATAAAAAGTCCATATTATTGAAAAGCATAAGTTGTTATTCTTATACTTGGATCTTCTACACTAGTAAAAGTAAAAATAGTATTAGTAAACCTTACTCTAAAATCTTCTTGCCTTACATACAAACCTAAAGGGTTGGTTAGCGCATTATCTATAGCTGCCACAAACGGAATTAAACCTGGATCACTCCAACCATCATCAGTTAAAATTAACTTACCATCTACATTCTCAAAAGTTACAAAATGATTAATATTGAATATTGAACCATCTGCTATATTTTCCAATCTATATTGTATTACATTAAATGTATCATCTCCTCCAATGCTAAAAAAGAAAGAAACCCGCTGCAATCTGAAGCCAGCTGCACTTAAACCATTATTAACCTCATCTCTTAACAACCTGTAATTAGTTGATGTTGATGGCGCCTCAAACAGAAAATCATCTATATAACCATAAGCATTGTCTGCTTGTACTACTACCAAATTATCATTAGTTAAAAAAGGTGGAGCATCTGCATAAGAAATTACTACTGAATCTGAATCTCCTAAATCAGCTACAAATTCATCTGTAGTTGCATTATAGACAAATTCTTTAGCTTGTTTTCCGTTTACTTCTATTGCAGGGCTTACAATAATCCCTGTACTGGTAAATGCAACTCCAAAGTCTATACTACGGTTTATTCCTGTAGCACTAAAAAACCTTCTTGCAGGATTATATGTACCTCCTAAAGTTTCTGTTACACCCCCAGAAGTTATTGCTAAATTCTGATATACAGATTTTGTTGGATCGTTTAATAATTCGGGAATAACTAAACTTTCTGATATACTTGTAACCGCATCTGTAGTTGCTTTTACAAAACGCAACTCTTGTTGTGTTCTATTAGTTCTAAAAATAATATCACCTGTAGTCTCGTCTACTCCATAATATAAAAATTCAAAATCACCTAAATACCCACGCCCAGTTAAATTCGCATCTGGCGCATTAGCAGAATCAGATAGCTTATGAATATCATTTTTAGTTGTAAATGACAATTTTACTGTAGAACCCAAAACAACATCATATTTACTTGTTAATAAAGAAGTATCATCATCAAAATCGGACGACATAACTACATTATTATCATCGATAAAGTTGAAGAAAAAAGTAAACCCTCCTAATTGCGTATTATCTGTAAAATAGACTGCTTTCCAACCGGTGTCGGATGATTTTAATAAAGTTCTTAATTCATTAATTCTAGAGTTAATCCTTTCTGTTGGTGTTTCTTCAAAAACACTTGAAGTATCATCACTACTACAGCCTACAAATAATACACTGAGTAATATAAATCCTAATATTTTATATTTATTTATTATTTCTTTCATAATAGCTTTTATTAATTAATTACTTCTTGCGTATTCCTTGCTGTTACAGCTTGTAGCTCATAAAAATCTATACCCCACTGCGTATCAAAATACTCTACCACCATAGCTTCCTTTGCCCTAATATCTACTCGTGCTTGCGGATTTGCTATAGCATCTACAATGGCATTATATTCTTCATTAGAATTAACCAGCATTATATTTACCATTTCGGCAAAATCTTCGACAACATCATTTCTAGCATAATCTGTAACAAAACCTAACTCTCTTGCATCAGCAATACTTGTGTTAAACCATTGCGCCGTATATTCTGTTGGTGTTATTCTGCCAAAACCTTGTTCATCAAATGGTTTTGTTTGATTAAGAATATGAGTGTATTCATGCTGTATCGTAGAAATAAATCTAGTTATGTTGCCTCTATCTTTAACATCTACTAAATCGGTTTCAAAAAGTGTAATACGCTTACCTCCTTCTGCTATTCCTAATAAAATAGTTCCAGACCTATTAAAGTTTCTACCTCCTACTAAAAGTAATTGTCTAGGCGCTACTAATTTCACAAAATCTTCCCCACCAATTTCAGTATAAGAATCTAACCAAATTTTCTTTACCACTTCTAATACTGGTTGCACTTGTTCTTCAGTAGGTGGAAATAAAAATCTATTGTAATCTACCACATTTTCATTCCATTGATACAACACATCTATGTTATATGTATCTACGTAATTTGATCTTATGTATTCATCTAACTCAGATAAATCTGGGGTTTCTGTATTTAACTGACTTTCTCCTAAAGAACCATCTTCATCACATGAACCTATTAGGATTAATAGCATAACAGCTAAAACTGCTTTTATTGCTCTTTGTATTTTTATCATGTCTATATTTTTTTATTAAACTAATTTCCAATATCTAACGAGGATTTTTTTCTAATCCTCTTGCTGTTGCAAATGATGGTATTTGTAATTGCCTTCTAACATCTCCTTTTGTTAAAACTGCATCTGGCATACCATTAACAAAAGTATGCGTTACCTCTAAATCAAATCTTCTAACATCAAACCAACGTAAACCTTCATGATAATACTCTCTGCGTCTAAATTCTGCAACCGCTTTTACAAAAGACGCTTGCACGCTTGTAAGACCATACGAAGGTGTATATTCTCCTGGAATTTCTGGATAGGCGGCTACTATTAAACCTTCTGTTAACACATCTAAAGTAGGATCATAACCTGTAGAACGCACAGATAAAAAAGAGCTTAGATCCTCCAAAGCCATATCAAAATCACCTCTCATAGCATATGCCTCTGCTCTATTTAACAACACCTCATCAATAGAAAACAACACAATACCAACATAAGGATTTCCTATTCCCGCACTAACATTTGTTACTTGAAAAAACTCTTCAAACTTGGGTAAATTATTTACACCCTCTCCTCCAAAAACATCATAAACCCATGACAATCCTAATAAATTATTACTAAAAAATAATTCGTTAGACTTCTCAAAACTCAATCCATAATTATCAGATGCAAATGACCTTGCTCGTAATGAATTTGCCGATACCGTTAATAAATTAGCAGGATCATCACCACTACCATATAAAGCTATTCTTTGCGAATATTCTAAATTATCATAAACCCCTATGTAATCTCTTAATTGCGATGCTGGGTTCGCAGATAATATATCTGAGCTATATTGTATTACCTTATCCCAATCCCCTTTATACAAATAAAAACGTGTAGCAAAGGCTTTGGCAGCGGCTGGTGTAAAATGAAATTTAGGCTCTTGATAATCATTAGTTACTAGAGGTAAACCTTCTATAATGTCTTTCTCTATAAAATTATAAACCTCTTGCACCGAATTTCTTGTATAGGATACTAAAAATTCTGTTTCAGGTTCTAAAACATAAGGAATTCCTAAATCCGTACTCGCCGTTGCAGGATCATAATGTTTAGCCCAAAAATTAACCAACATAAAATGCGCATATGCTCTTGCTAATAATGCTTCCCCTTTTTGCGGATTTAAATCCTCTGTCCCTTCTAATTCTTCGATAGAAAAAAGTGCCTGATTTGCTTGTGCAATTGCCTTATAACAAGCATTCCAATAATCTACAGGATAATCTAAATTATCTACATCCGTTACACCCCATAAATAATTAGTACTATTTAATTCTGATGGCAACTGACTGTTTTTGTCTCCAACATTATCAGACATGGTTTCTGCCATATCCATATAACTAGCTTCTGGGTATGCTATAACTAGTAGTTCTGATATTTTCTCAGCACTATCAATAGCTGTTCTATTATCTGGTATTTCTGATAAATAATCATCACATCCAAAAATTAAGGATGTAGCAAATACTAAAAGAAATACATTTTTTATGTTATATATTTTTTTCATCGTTTTCTAGTTTAAAATCCTAAATTAAGTGATAATGTAAATTGTCTTGTTATTGGTTGTGAAACACCACCAGACCTAAAAAATTCTGGGTCTTGACCATTTAACTTAGAGTCCGAATAAATAAGAAATGGGTTTGTACTAGACAATTGCATTCTTAATGTACTTATTCCTAGATTTTTAGTTAAACTTGATGGGAATTTATACCCCACACTTATATTCTTCATTCGAATAAAATCGGCATCTGCAATTCTTTCACTTGAAAAATTATATGCATTATAAGCTCTAAATAAATTAGGAACCTCATTAATAAGTCTACCACTAGGGATTACTGGAATATTGGTAAAATTCTCATCACCAGGATTAATCCATCTATTTGTTAACTCTCTAGTAAATATGTCTAAATCAGTAAAATCAATATCTGTAGATTCACTATTAAAAATTGGATCTAACCTTACTTTATTTCCTCCAGATGCTGTAATTAAGAAACTTAAACTCCAATTTTTATATGTTAATGTATTAGAAAATCCTGCATTCTTTGTTGGTTCAACAGGTCCTTCATACTTAAGGTATGATGTAATATCTTCTACATCTTGAAAATCTACCCCTGTGATACTATTATTTACATTACTTGGATCATCTGGCACAACATATTGCGGTAAACCACGATCATCTAACTCTGTAAATTCTATTGAAAATAAAGACTGCCTAGGGAAACCAATAACATTACCTCCTGTTTGATCTATTAAATCTAGAACATTAGGCTTGTTTTCTAAGGCTGTTATTTCTTGCTTTAATGCCGATAAATTTAAAGTACTTGTCCATTTAAAATTTTCAGTATTTATGGGTGTTACAGTAAATGAAAACTCAAAACCTTTAGTATCTAAATCTGCATTATTTCCTTGCTTATTAAATTCGCCACCTATTCCTGAAGTTCTTACAAAATCTATTAAATCAAATCCTTTTCTTTGATAAATATCTGCACTTATCTGAAATTTATTATTATATAAAGCAATATCAAAACCAACATTTGTTTCGTATTGTTTTTCCCATGTTAATTCAGAATTCTGTAATTCCTCTATATTTAAAAATCGCTCTCTTGAACCTATTGCCAAACGGTTAGTTACATCATTTCTAAATATTGCTAAAGAGTTAGTAGCTGGCCCTGCTGTTGCTGTAAGACCATATGAAGCTCTAAAATTAAGACTATTAATAACTTCTACATTTTTCATAAAGTCTTCATTCATCACATTCCATTTTCCACTAATACTCCCCGTAGGCAGCCACCTAGATGCCTTACTTCTTCCTTGCCTATTAGATCCATCATAACGTCCTGTTAATGAAAGAACATACTTGCTATCAAAAGCATAAGTAAGTTTAGAAAAAAGACCAACTGTACGCTCTCTTTCATCCTCTAAACCAAAATAATTATTTTGTTCTCCTAGTGTTTTTTCAATAATACCAGGATTGGTAAATGGTACAGACCCTCTGCTGTATTGTAAACCATACCCTATAAAGAAATCTTCTGAACGATCTATATACCTAACTTCTTGACCTAATAATCCGCTAAACTCATGTTTATCATTAAACGTATCATTATAGCTTATACTGTTTCTAAAATAGTAGTTAGTTAAATCGTTGTTTGTTTTTCTGAAAATACCCCCATTTGGCAATACTGAAACTGGTGGTGCTGTTGGATTCTCTGGATCTTGATAAAGAAACACATTATTATCTCTAACTATTGTTGTTTCCTGAGATCGATAGGCCGCAGCAACATTTGAATCTTCTGTTACATTATGCTCTCTGTTTGAAACTACATACCTAGCAGATGCTAAAAAGTCATAACTTAATTTTTTATTAATCTTATAATTTGCTTCTATCTGAAAACGTACATCCTTAACATTTAAATCTATATAATTATTCTCTAATTCATTAAAAATATTGAAGGGAGCCCAATTACGTCTATAAAATTCTAAATTTCCATTATTGTCTCTAGCTCTTAGTGTTCTATTAGTTGACAAAGCATAATCAAATGGATTAATATCAAAATCACGAGTTACACCTCCTCTAAAATTATCTACCTCTCTATCAAAAGTACCTGGAGCATCTTGCTCTCTTACAGATGCCACAGTTGAAAGTGTTAATTTAAACTTATCGGATATACTATACGTATTTTTTATGTTTGATGTTATTCTAGAAACTTTATCTGCTACCGTCCATCCTGGGTCATTATAAAAACCTATTGATGCATAAAAACTATTATCCGCACCTCCTCCAGAAAAACTTATCGTATGATTCTGAGTTAAAGATTGTCTAAACAATTCTTTAAACCAATTAGTATTAGCAAACTCGTATTGTTGTAAAAATTCATTTCTTGCTTCTGGTGTATTTCTAACTCCGTATACTCCTCCAGAAGTGTCATATGCATTTAATTGTTGCGCAAGTATTGTATAAATGCCCCCATTTCTATTTTGTGCTACATCTGGGAAATCTAAAAAACCTTTAGATTCTATCTCTTTAAAGATACTTACTGTTTCTTGAGAATTTAAAATATCAAAATTACTATATCTAGGTGTATCTCTAACGGTTTGCTCTAAGCTGTAATTAACTTTTAGCTTAGTATCTCTTTTTCCGCTTTTAGTAGTTATTACAATAACTCCGTTAAGTGCACGAGCTCCATATAAAGAGGTTGCAGAGGCATCTTTAAGCACATCTATTTTCTCTATATCGTTTGCATTAATACCAGCTATTGTAGACCCCAATAATGAAGAGGCATTACCAGAAACTAATGATTCAAAATCTGTTACTACAATATCTTCTTGTATAACACCATCTATAACCCACAAAGGTCTTGTATCTCCAAATACAGAAGATGCCCCACGAATTGTAATCTTTGGCGCTGCACCAAATGTACCCGTTACATTCTGTATACTAACACCTGCGGCTTTACCTTCTAACATTCTACCAACATCTACTAAACCATCTATTTTTAGTTCACTAGATTTTATAGAACTACTAGCCCCTGTAAATATTCTTTTAGACGTTTTATCATAACCAGAAACAACTACCTCATCCAAAGCTTCTACATCTTCTTCTAAAACAATTTTTAATTGTTTTTGATTTGTGATGGTGTATTCTTGTGTTTTAAAACCTAAACCACTTATTACTAAAACATCACCTTTGGTAACTAAAATAGAAAAATTACCATCAAAATCTGTTACAACACCTGTTGATGTACCTTTCTTAATTATTGACATTCCTATTAAAGGAATATTTCCTTGATCTACTACAGTACCTGCTAATTTATACTGATCTTGTTCATCTCGTGTCTTTTTATTTAAATTATTACTAGTAAGTATAACTTGCTTGCCTAAAATGGTATAATCTATATTAGTATCCTTAAAAAGGACTTCTAATATATACTCCATACGCTTTTTAACAACATTAATAGATACTTTCTTCTTGTAATCAATTTCCGAATTCTTATAAAATATTTTAAACTCGGTATCTTTCTTTAATTCTTTAAACAACTGTTCATAAGTAACATTATTTAGATCTAATGTAATTTTAGTGTTCTGAGAATAAATACTTGCATTGATTCGACACAAGGAAAAAACTAATAAAAGAAAAGTTAGTTTCATTTTTAAATCGAATTTTAATATAGTGGCATAAGAACAGCCACCATTGTCTGGTTTTTTCATATTTTTAACATGATTTTAAAGATTGCACATTTTTAAAGTTAATTTTCTGAAATCGAGAGGTGTTGGAGCATCTCTTGATTTCTTTTTTTTAATTATTTCATTTCTCTTCTTTCATTAATTTTAGTGGGTTAATATTCACTTTATTGTTCTCTATTATATATTCAAATGAGGTGCTCTTTTTAAAGGTTTTAAAAACTTCTTCTATCGTCTCTACATCAAATTGCCCTGTAAAGTTTTCGTTATTAAAAGCTTCATAATTGTTAATTATATCCACATTATAAAATCGTTCTAATTTTTTTGATATATTCATAAAACTTTCATTCTCAAAAAGTAACACACCATTAATCCAAGCAACATGGTTCATTACTACTGCATCTGACTCCTTCATTAATTTCTCTATTTTAGAATACACTATTTTTTTACCTGGCTTCAAAAGAATTCCCCCTCTATTCTTAGATTCATCACCTTCAGCAGAAACAAGTACCGAACCTTCTATTAGCACTACTTTAGAAAAAGCATCATTATTATATGCTGTTACATTAAATTCTGTTCCCAAAACTTGTGTTCTTACTTCTTTTGTTTTTACTATAAAAGGATGTTCTTTATCTTTAGCCACCTTAAAATAAGCTTCACCTATTAGCTCTACCATCCTATCTTCCCCTTGTTTAAATTCTACAGGATATTTTATAATAGTTTCAGAATTTAAATTTATATGCGTACCATCTGACAAAACAACCTCAAATCTTTTGCCTCTTGGCACCGTAACAACATTAATTGCAACCTCACTGGTTATATTTTTTAGATTATTAACAGAACTATTATATAGTAATTGCGATTTATTCTGAACCCCTACAACATTGCCTGTTTTACTATCTACTATAGTTTGCGAATCGTTTTCATTAATAACATTAACACTACCATCACTTAATTTAATGGTAATAGCATTACTCTCATTTGTAATCATTGAACTACTTAAATTGTAGCTATTATAAAGGTATAATAAAATTATTGGCCCTAATAATAATGCCGCATATTTTAATAAAGACCTACCTTTCTTTAAAAAGAACACCTTAATATTTTTTGGCTTTTCTTGCTTGCTTAAAATAAATCTTTCAAAGGCTTGTTCAGAATCAAAACGTTCTTTATCTACATCAATAAGATGATTTGTAATAATAAATTGCTCTACTAAATGCTTGTTCTCCTCTTTTTTTAATTTCTCTTTAAAATCTGCTATTTCTTCTAACGACATTTTGCCGTTTAAAAATTTCGCAATTTTTTGAATATCTAAATCCTTTTTATTCATTTGAGAGAAGGTTAATTTATTATATGACTTTAAATTTCTTTTTTACCCTTAGTTTTTTGTTGTTTTTGTTAAAAAAAAACTAATTTCATGTTAAATTAAGTTCAAAAACATTTTCTCTGGAAGAAGTTAAAAAAAATATAGACCTTAAAATAAGTAAGCTAAAAACTGGTAACGAGTCTGCTTACAAAAAACTCTACTCACTGTATTACAACGAGTTATGCTCATATATTTTTAATTTAACCAATGACAAAGACTTAAGTGAAGACATTGTTCAAAATGTAATTTTTACTATTTGGAAGCATAAAGAAAAATTAAACATTAAAACTTCATTAAAAGCATATCTATACAAATGTTGCTATAATGAGTTTGTAGATGTTTATAAAAAACAACAAAAGAAGATAGATTATATTACTTCTATAAAAATATCTGCATTAGATGTTTTTATAGAAGAAGACACGGAAAACATAGCAGAAAAGAGATTACAGCAAATACAAAATGCTATAGAAACGCTACCAAAAAAATGCAAGGAAGTTTTTACACTCACTAAAATTGATGGTTTAAAATACAAAGAGGTGGCAGAAAAAATGGAAATATCCATAAAAACCGTAGAGGCTCATATGGGATTGGCTATGAGAAAAATTAAAGAGCAAATTATTGTAATAGCTACCTTATTCTTTACTTCTTTTTAAAGCTATATTATTTTTTCCTCATAAATATAGAAATAGGCACCCCGTTAAAATTAAAATTTTCTCTTAATTTATTTTCTAAAAATCGTTTATACGGTTCTCTTACATACTGAGGCAAATTACAGAAAAATGCAAATTGCGGATATGGCGTTGGTAATTGTGTACAGAATTTAATCTTTACGTACTTACCTTTATAGGCTGGAGGCGAATTTTGCTCTATAATAGGCAACATAACATCATTAAACTTTCTAGTAGGAACTTTTGCACTCCTATTTTTGTATACCTCAACAGCTGTTTCTATTGCTTTAAAAATTCGTTGTTTATTTAATACAGATATAAAGATAATAGGCACATCTGTGAATGGTTCTATTGCTTTCTTTATTTTATCGGTATAATGTTTTATAGTATTGGTTTCTTTATTCTCTACTAAATCCCACTTATTTACAAGAATAACAATTCCCTTGTGGTTTCTTTGGGCCAACCAAAATATATTCTCTACCTGCCCATCAAAACCTCTAGAGGCGTCTAAAACCAATAAACAAACATCGCTATTTTCTATAGCTCTAACAGAACGCATTACAGAGTAAAATTCTAAATCTTCTTTTACTTTTGCTTTTCTACGTATACCTGCAGTATCTACTAAATTAAACTCAAAACCAAATCTGTTATATTTTGTATCTATACTATCTCTTGTAGTACCTGCTATGTCTGTTACAATATACCTATCTTCCCCAATTAATGCATTTATAAAAGAAGACTTTCCTGCGTTAGGTCTACCTACTACAGCAAAACGAGGTAAATCGCTCTCTTCTTCCTCAACATGTTCTGGTAACACACGTACCAATTCATCTAAAAGTTCTCCGGTACCACTACCATTAATACTAGCTATTGTAAAATACTCTCCTAATCCTAAAGAATAGAATTCTACTGCATCTTCTGCACGCTTAGCGTTATCTACCTTATTAACTGCTAAAAGAACAGGCTTATTTACTCGTCTTAAAAGATTAGCTACATCTTCATCCATTCCTGTTACACCAGACTCTACATCTACCATAAAAATAATAGCATCTGCTTCATCAATAGCTAACTCTACTTGTTTATCTATTTCTGCTTCAAAAACATCATCACTACCAAGTACATAGCCGCCAGTATCAATTAATGAAAATTCTCTTCCGTTCCAATCACTTTTACCATAATGACGGTCACGAGTTACCCCACTAACTGCATCTACAATGGCCTCTCTACGCTGAATTAATCTATTAAAAAAAGTAGACTTACCAACATTAGGTCTTCCTACCACGGCAACAATTGCACTCATAAAATAAAATTTGGCTACAAAAGTACTACTTATATCTTAAGAAAAGATAAGTTTATGAATATCATATGGATATATCTTTAAGATTTAATGCTATTGAATTACATATTCTCTTAAAACAAAAAATCCTTTAAATTCTATAGGAGAATTCAAAGGATTTTTACCTAAAAGAGTTTTATTTACTTTATTTCATGAATGATAATTGTATTAGAAATTTCATTACTACAACATAAGTACAACTATAACAATAAGTAAATATTAAAATTTAACCTTTATTGTAACCAAAACGTTTTAATTGGTTAACATTACTTCTCCAGTTTTTATTTACTTTAACATACAATTCTAAATGCACTTGTTTGTCAAAAAATTTCTCTAAATCTTTTCTAGCTTCTACCCCTACCTTTTTTAAAGCACTTCCTTTATGACCTATGATAATTCCTTTTTGAGAATCTCTTTCTACCATAATTACAGAACGCATGCGAATGATGGTTTCGTCTTCAAAAAATTCTTCGGTATCTATCTCTACTGAATACGGAATTTCTTTTTTATACTGCTGTAGTATTTTTTCGCGAATAGTTTCGTTTACAAAAAAACGCTCTGGTTTATCTGTTAATTGGTCTTTTGGGTAATAAGGTGGTCCTTGAGGTAGTAATTCTATAATTCTTAAGAATACTTCTTTAACATTAAAATTTTGTAATGCTGATATTAAATGTATTTCTGCTGTAGGTAATTGTTCTTGCCAATACTGCACCTGCTCCTCTAAAACTTCTTGTTCAGAGACATCAATCTTATTCAACAACAATAAAACAGGTATTTTACTATTCTTTATTTTCTCAAAAAAACGTTCGTCTTTTAACGCCTTTTCTCCTATTTCTACCATGTACAACAATACATCGGCATCTTCAAAGGCAGATTTCACAAAATCCATCATAGAAGATTGTAACTCATAAGCCGGTTTAATAATTCCTGGTGTATCTGATAATATTACCTGAAAATCGTCTCCATTAACAATACCTAATATACGATGCCTTGTGGTTTGCGCTTTAGAAGTAATAATAGATAACTTCTCTCCCACAAAAGCATTCATTAAGGTAGACTTACCTACATTAGGATTTCCTATAATATTTACAAAACCAGCTTTATGCTCTGCCATTCTTTAATTTATTTAAATATTCTTTAGTAGCAATATTAACCTTAGGCGCTAACAATAATACTGCTATCATATTAGGAATCACCATTAAAGCGTAAGAGAGGTCTATTAAGTTTTTTACCAAATCTAAAGAAGCTACCGCTGCAAAAATAATCA
>CALHVB010000062.1 GCA_938039345.1 uncultured Sediminicola sp. | reverse complement strand
TCAGGAACAGACATTTTGTAGTTGTCTGCGTTAAATGTAACATCGCAATCCAATGCAATAGTGGCTAACTTTTTAGAAAGAAGGCCTAGTTCTGCATTTTCAATTACTTTTTCTTTCATTTTTCCTTTTAGCTGATCGGTGTTTGCTAAAAGTCCTTCCATTGAATCGTAAAGTTCTATAAACTTTTTGGCAGTTTTATCTCCTACTCCTGGTAGTCCTGGGATGTTATCACTAGCATCTCCCATCATTCCTAAATAATCTATAACCTGTTCGGGGCGTTGTACTCCAAAACGCTTCTGTATTTCGGGGATTCCCCATATTTCTATACCATTCCCCATACGAGCAGGTCTGTACATAAAAATATTGTCGGATACTAACTGCCCAAAATCTTTATCGGGAGTTACCATAAAAACTTTGTAATCTTCTTTTTCTGCTTGCTTTGCTAGTGTTCCAATAATATCATCTGCTTCCCATCCAGGTAATTCTACTACAGGGATGTGCATTGCATTTAGTATTTCTTTTATATATGGGACTGCAATTTTTATAGCCTCTGGTGTTTCTTGTCTATTAGCTTTGTATTCGGGGAAAAGTTCTGTGCGTTCTGCACTACCACCTTTGTCAAAACAAACGGCTATGTGGTCTGGTTTTTCTCTTTTAATAACATCAAAAAGAGAATTAGTAAAACCCATTATTGCAGAGGTGTCCATTCCTTTAGAATTTATTCTTGGATTTTTAATTAAAGCGTAATATCCTCTAAAAATAAGTGCAAATGCATCTAGTAAAAAAAGTCTCTTTTGGTCTGCCATTTTAATAAAATTATTAGGGAGATAAAACTACAAAACTTATTTCGTTTCAGGGGTAGTTTTTTAGATATGTAGAGGACTTCATTAATTTTAGTTAATTATTATAGAAATTATACGTCTAAATAAATCAAAGAAATATCTTTACATTAAAAAGAAAAGAATGTTAATGCGTATTGTAGTTTTTGTGTCTGTTTTTATGCTGCTAAGTTTTTATGCCTTTCAGGCAATTAAGAATGTAACAAAGCAGCAATGGGTGTATTGGTTGTATATTTTGGTAACAATTGCTGCTATAGGCAATTTGGTTTATCAATTTTTTTTAGCAGATGATGTTACTAGGGAAATGACAAAGCCTAAAACATATGCTTTTACCTTTGTAATGATATTGTTTATTTTTCAATTATTTACAGTAGCGTTTCTTTTTTTAGAAGATATTATTCGTTTTTTTATTGGAGGGTATTACAAGTTGGTTGGTGAAACAGGTAAGTTTTATTTGCCATCTCGTAGAAATTTTTTAAGCAAAATAGCCTTAGGGATAGCGGCTATACCTTTTGGGGCTTTGTTGTACGGAATGTATAAGGGTAAGTATAATTTTAAGGTTTTAAAATATGATTTAACGTTTGATGATTTGCCCGATTCTTTTGATGGATATCAGATTACACAAATATCAGATATACATAGTGGTAGTTTTGATGATAAAAAGAAAATAGAATACGCAATTGATTTAATTAATGAACAGCAAAGTGATGTGCTTTTTTTTACGGGTGATATGGTGAATAATAAAGCTGAAGAAATGTTACCATGGAAATCTGTTTTTGCAAAATTAAAAGCAAAAGATGGTAAATATTCTGTTTTAGGAAATCACGATTATGGAGATTATGTAGATTGGAAAAATAAAGAGGCTAAAGCAGATAATTTAGCGGCTTTAAAAAAGATACAGAAAGAAATAGGTTTTGATTTGTTGTTGAATGATAGTAGATACTTGCAAAGAGGTAATGATAAAATTGCTTTAGTAGGAGTAGAGAATTGGGGTAAAGGAGGTTTTAAAAAAGCTGGTGATTTAAAAAAAGCAGCATCGGCAATTGCTGAAGATGATTTTAAAATATTATTAAGTCATGATCCATCACATTGGGAACAGCAAGTAATTAGTGATGATTATCATTACCATCTTACCTTAAGTGGTCATACCCATGGTATGCAATTTGGAATAGAAATACCAGGTTGGATCAAATGGAGTCCAGTAAAATGGCGTTATAAATATTGGGCAGGTATTTATAAAGAAATGGGGCAGTATATTAATGTAAATCGTGGTTTTGGCTTTTTAGGCTACCCTGGAAGGGTTGGTATATGGCCAGAAATAACAGTAATTACCCTGAAAAAGAAAAGCTTAACTTGAATTTAACTCTTGAAAATAGCTCAAAAAGCGTATGATTGCTTGTTTTTTATGATTTTTTCTTACATTTGAATTATAACCTAATGATTTCGTATGTCTAAATTTGGTGAACTTATAGATTTAAAGGTGCCTGTACTGCTAGATTTTTATGCAGAATGGAGTGAGCAATCTACAGATATGCATGCTGTGTTAAAAGATGTAGCAGCTGCCCTAGGAGATAAAGGAAAAGTTATAAAGATTGATGTAGATAAAAATAAAGAACTCTCAGAGGCACTAAGGGTAAAAGGTTTGCCAACCCTTATTATTTATAAAAAAGGAGAAATGGTTTGGAGGCAAAGCGGAGAGCAAGATGCTAATACCTTAATAGGTATTTTGAATGAGTATATATAGTTTAAAAGAATTTATAAGATATAAACAAAAAATCAGGATGTGCATACATCCTGATTTTTTGTTTTAAAGAGTTAAGTGTTTTTATTACTGAGAGATGGTATCTATTTCTATGGAGTCCGAATCTCTTAATTCCATGGGCTCTTCAGTTTCTTCTGTAAGTTCGTCTTTGTAAAAGTGTCTAAAGTTATCTATATACTCATTAAAAATGAGTGTTTCTTTCTCTGCTACATCTCTGTCTTTGTTTTGAATTAAGATGTCTATATTTCTTCTATATGCTTGCATATCACCTAAAATATCTTCGATATTATTGTACTGTTCGTCTTTAGGGCTACTAGCATAATAGGTTAGGCGCTCTTGATATTTGGTTTTAAGTTGGTGGTACAAATCTCTAGCTTTTTCTGTTTCTCCAACTTTGTAATAGCCATCTATAAAAGGTTCTACAAAAGTATAGTATCCAAAATAGTCTACAGGCATGTTAGTTATAGCTATATCTATTACCTCTTTTGCTTTTTCTATTTTGTTTTCATTTATTAATGTTTCTGTTAATCTGGCAAGATTTCCTCTAAAGGATAATCCTTGTGTTCTTGTTTGGGTGTCGTGATATATTTCTGAACTTCCGGAATTACCCCAATCCCATTTTTTAACAATATCGTACATTAAGTCTGCGTCAATACGTCCCATTTCATAAGGACTCTCGTTCTTTGTCTTAATAGGAACTAATTTGTAGACTAAGCCATCTAGTTGTAGGTAGTCTTTCATCCAAATATATTCTCCTTTGTCAAAGCTACCGCCAGAAAAATAAATAGGACGTTTCCAGTCATTATTGGCTATAATATCTAGCATCATAATTCTGTTTTTTGGAAGTGCACTTTTAGGTAAGTCTATATCAATATAATCAACAATCAATGCAGAGTCTTTTTCTTTTACTAAGCCGCTTTCTATAACATTCTTTTTGTTAACAGGAATTCTTATTTTATTAGTTGGGTAATAAATAATGCTTAGATTGCTTTCTGGGTATTCGTTTAAATCTGCTCCTCGTTGTTGTAGGTAGTATTTAAATTTTGTTTGTGGTTTATCGCTTCCAACCCAATTCATAAAATCTTTAATATCCCATCTGTTATCGGTGGCTTCCATATGGTATACGGCATCTCTGGATCCGTACTTGTACTTGTCGTGTGTTAATTGTGATGGTATAGGTTCACTTTCATAAGCTTTGCTTTTCATTTGATCTATATACCAATCTGTAGCGAATAAACTTGTGTTAATAACACGAACATCAGTTCTATATTCTTCAATTTCTTGTACATACCATAAAGGGAATGTATCGTTATCGCCAATGGTAAATAAGATAGCTCCGGCATTTTCTTGTGTAGAGCCTAAGTATGCTTTTGCTGTAGACCTTGCGGTAAAACGATTAGAGCGATCGTGATCATCCCAGTTTTGATAAGCCATTAGGCTAGGAACTGCCAATAAACATATTACTGTAATTATTGGGGCAAGTGTTTTTGGGTTAATAAGTTTTCTAAATTCATCAAATAATCCATAAACGCCAATACCTATCCAAATAGCAAATACATAAAAAGAGCCTACTAACGAATAGTCTCTTTCTCTGGGTTGAAAAATACCAGGGTTGGTATAAAATTGTATAGCTAAACCTGTAAATAAAAAGAAAACCAATAATGCCCAAAAATGTTTTGGGTGTTTGCTAACATGAAAAACCAATCCTATAATACCTAATAAAAAAGGTAAAAAATAATAAGTGTTTCTTCCTTTGTTATTGGCAACGTCGCTTGGTAGGTTGTCTTGGCTGCCTCTAAGAAAATTGTCTACAAAACCAATACCGCTTATCCAGTTTCCGTGGTTATTGTATCTTCCTTGGATATCATCTTGCTTTCCGGTAAAGTTCCACATAAAATAACGCCAATACATGTATCCAAATTGAAATTCTAACATGTAATTTATGTTGTCTAAAATGCTAGGAGGTAGTACGTCTATATATTCGCTAAAATCTCTAAGGAATTTAATGTACTGTTCTTCTTTAATTTCTCCCTCTGCTAAACCTTGTCTAAATTGCTGAATGGCACTTCTTAATTCTTTATTGCCCATATACTCAGGCTTTATTTTAAAATTAAGAACTCCAAAATATTTCATGTAGTTTTCGGTGTTTTGTTCGCTCCACATTCTTGGTAATAAGCCAATATGCTTTTTATTAGGGCCAGGGACTGCATTTTTGTAATCGTTAACGATTACATATTTGCTTAATTTTTCGTCTTTTTCGTATTTAGGCTTGTCATCGCGCTCTTCACCATTAGGGGCAAAAGTGTCAGAATAATAAGCGCCATATATAGGGCTGTCTACGCCAGGATATTGCTCTCTATTGTAATAGGCTAAAAGGGATCTTGCATCAGAAGGGTCATTTTCATTAATAACAACATTTGCATTTGCTCTAATAGGAAGCATTATCCAGGAAGAAAATCCTAGAAATAAAAACATAAAGCATAGTGTAATGGTGTTTGCTGTTTTAAAATTGTTTTTGCGAGTGTAATTTAAAATATAGTAGAAAACGCCAATAAAAATTAATCCCATTATTATGGTTCCTGAATTAAAAGGAAGTCCAATAGTGTTTATGAAAAATATTTCACTCCAACTAAAAACTTTTAAAACGTAGGTTAGGGAGAATTTGTAAACTAACATTAAAATAGCAATTACAGCTATGTTCGCTATAAGAAAGTTTTTAATAGTAACTGTTTTGTATTTTTTAAAATAGAATAATAGGCCAATTGTAGGAATTGCTAAAAAGCCCATAAATTGTATCCCAAAAGTTAAGCCAACAACAAAAGAGATTAGTATAATCCATCGATTACCGCGTGGAGTGTCTAATTCGTCAGTCCATTTAAGTCCCATCCAAAGTAATACGGCCATGATAAAACTAGCCATAGAATATACTTCTGTTTCTACAGCATTAAACCAGAAACTATCAGAATATGTAAAAGCTAAGGAGCCTACAAGTCCGCTTCCTAATACTGCAATTGCTTTACTGTTTGTAAAAGTTTCTTTTTTAGAAATAAGTTTTTTTACAAGATTCGTTATGGTCCAAAACATAAATAAAATGGTAAAAGCACTAGATATACCAGATAAGTAGTTTACCATTCTTGCTATTTGGTCTGCTTCTAATGCAAATAATGCAGCAAAAGCACCTAGCATTTGTAGTAAAGGAGCTCCGGGTGGGTGGCCAACTTGTAGTTTTGCTGAGGTGGTTATATATTCTCCGGCATCCCAAAAACTACCCGTTGGTTCTACTGTAATACCATAAGTAACAAGGGCTATAAAAAAAACAACCCATCCTAGGGTTATGTCCCATTTTTTAAAATCTTTAGAAAACATGTGCTTTTGTAATTTACCAATTGTGGCGAAAATACTAATTATAATAGATATTTATATAAGTTTTTAGTAAACCTTTAACGCAATATTTTTTTCATTTTGTTTGTAAAATATTTGCAGATATAAAACATTGTTTTAAATTTGCACGCTCTTAATGATTAATGGCCCATGGTGTAATTGGCAACACTCCGGTTTTTGGTACCGTCATTCAAGGTTCGAGTCCTTGTGGGCCAACAAAATTTAAGATAATCCTGATGCTTTTATTAGTGTCAGGATTTTTTAATTTTAGAAATTTTTTGTTGTAGCTTATTTAAGGTCGGTAATTTCTTAAATTTTAAGTAAAGTAAGATTATTTCTTAAAAATTGATAGATACATAAAAAGTTGTATATTTGCAGCGCTGAAAGAATATATCGGTATTCATGAGGGGACTATTTGTCCCCTCTTTTATTACTAAAATTTATGCTGAAGGAAAAAGCAA
>CALHVB010000061.1 GCA_938039345.1 uncultured Sediminicola sp. | reverse complement strand
AGCTAAAGCTAAACTTTGTCCGTAATTTTTCTTTAATTCTATTAAATGAACTTTATCATCATTTAAAGCTTTAGTTACTTTACGCGTTTTATCTGTAGAAAAATCATCGATATATACAATCTGATAATTGTAACCAACAAGACTTTCATGGATTTTTTGGGTAAGTAAGGTTACGTTATCTTCTTCATTATAAAGAGGAACAACGATAGATAATAGTGAATTCGTAACTGGATTCATTTAATGTTTTTAAATACAAGTGCAAATTTAATCTTTTTAACACGAATTAAAGTAAAAACACCTGAGTTCTACATAAGAATTCAGGTGTTTTTATATTTAAAATTAAATTCTACTTATAATACATCAAAAGTAAAAGTAGAAGTGTTATTATAGGTTTCTCCAGGTTCTAAAACACTAGAAGGGAAATTAGAATGGTTAGGTGCATCTGGATAGTTTTGAGTTTCAAAACAGATACCAGCAAAATCTACAGGAGTATATATTACCATGGCTGGCTGGTTGGTATTTACTTCTAATGAAATTCCAGATTTTTTAGAAAAAACTGTTGCGGCTGTATTTTCTTTTTTTGCAGAATTAATTACAAAAGAAGTATCTAAGCGTGTTTCTTTAAGCTGTTTCCTAGTTAAGAAATCGTATTTAGTATTGGTAACTGGTGTAAGTTTACCTGTTGGTAAAAGATTATTCAAAGTATCTAAAATTTGATTACAATTCAATTCCAAATCGTATTCGTTAACATTACTAGCATCGTCTAATACAAAATAAGAATGGTTGGTAAGGTTAATGATCGTAGTTTTATCTGTTGTAGCTTCGTGTATTATTTCTAAACTTTTACCTACAAGTTTATAAGTTACCATAGCAGTTACATTACCAGGGTAACCGCCTTCTAAATCTTTACTAGTATAAGAGAATTTTACAAAAGGAGTATCTCCATGGTTTACTTCTGCAAGCTCCCAATATTTTTTTCCAAACGTTTCTTCTCCACCATGTAAATGAACTCCATCTACAGATTTAAGAGGGTAATTAGTATTATCTATAGAAAATCCATTATTAGATATTCTACCCGCATACCTGCCAACACAAGCGCCTAAAAAGCGACCTGCATCTTTACTAACATAATCTTCAGGGTTATTAAAGCCAACTACAACATTAGTATCTTCTCCTTTTTTATTTTTTACTATTATTTTTTGAATTATAGCACCAAAATTTAGGGCACTTAATTCTATAAAGTTATTTTTTATGGTAACTTGTTTCAATGGATTTTTTTTAAAATTTTGATAAAAATAATCTTTTTTGCAACATAGGGGTTTTTTAGTCGTCCTTTTTATAACGAACAACCACAACCTAAGAATAGAGACATATATAAATGCTTCAAATTAATTTAGTAGAGCAAGCAAAAGCTAATAACCGTAAGGCACAACTAAAACTTTACAGACAGTATTGTAATGGTATGTTTTGTGTTGCAATGCGATTTTTAAAAAATGAGGATGATGCTGAAGATGTTTTACAAGAATCTTTTATAAAAGCTTTTCAGAAAATAGATCAATTTAATGGAGAAGTTACATTTGGAGCATGGTTAAAAAGAATTGTAATTAATAAGAGTATAGATTTTTTAAAGGCAAAACAAGAAAGAATGGTTTCTTTAGATGAAACTTATATGGTGGTTTGTGATGATAGTGATGATTGGACTATAGATGACGGTATAACTATAGATGAAGTAAAGCAAGCTATAGAAGGCTTAGCAGATAAGTATAAATATGTTTTACAATTATATTTAGTAGAAGGGTATGATCATAGCGAAATTGCAGAAATTCTAAATATAAAAGAGACTACTTGTAGAACAAGGTTATTAAGAGGTAAAGGGCATTTAAAGCAACTATTAAAGAAGGAGAGATATGGCACAAGATGTTAGAGAAATGTTTGTAAAAGACAGGAAGTGCGTAAAATACACAATGAAAAAAGGGCATCAATCTCGTTTTGAAAAACGATTACAGGCAGAGTTGCCTATAACAAAAAGGGCTACTTATTTTTTATTTAAAATAGCAGCATCAATATTGGTTATAATAGGCATAGGATTGTACTTTTTTATAAATACAGAAAATATATATGATATAAATACAACAATTGTAAATAGCAATAACCAAACAGAGGAAGAAACGGTTATTTCTTTTGGAGATTTATCTCCCGATTTAAAAAGGATAGAAAACTATTATGTAACGACTATTAATGTAGAACTATCTCAGTTACCAGTATCTTCAGAAAACAAAACCTTAGTAGATAGTTACATGGAGCATTTAGCAACATTAAACGAGGAGTATAAAAAATTAAATACAGAATTAAATACGGTAGGTCCTAATGATCAAACAGTTTCTGCTCTTATTAAGAATTTACAGCTGCGTTTACAATTATTGCAGAAGTTAAAGAAGACCTTAAACGAATTAAAGACATTACAGAATGAACAAATTATATAGAATAATATCTAATACAATCATATTTTTTGTATGTTTTGTTGCTGCAGATGCTTATAGTCAGAAGCATACAAAAAGTTATAAAGAAAGTTTTAATGTAAATGATAATACTATTTTAGAGATAGATATTAATCGTTCTGATATTGTGTTTGAAACATGGAAAGAAAATGAGGTATTTGTAGAAGCCATTATAGAGGTTAAAGGAGTGTCTAAAGAAGAAATTGCTGCTTATTTTAAAGAGAATCCTATTGACATAACTGGTAATAGCAAAAAAATAAAAATAAGTACCAACTGTAATAATGTTTGGAATTCTGTTGCAAAAAATGCAGTGTGTAATCTAAATGATTTAAATATAGAAATTCCTGATTTTCCAGAAATGACGATATCTGCACCAGCGCCAATGCCAGTTTTTGATTATACGATGTATAAAAAAGAAGGAGAAGCATATTTAAAAAAATGGCAACAAGATTTTGATAAAAATTTTAATGAAGTTTATAAGAAAGAAATAGAAAATTTTGTAAAAAGTGTTGAGGTTGATAAAAAAATGATAGCGGACAGGCAAGAAAAAATGATACGTATAGAGGAAAAGATGAGGGAGGCAATGAAAATGCAAGAGATACAGGAAAAGAATGGATTAAGCCCTGTATTTAATGAAGGTGCTTATGAAGTAAAAAAAGTAATTAAAATAAAAATGCCTAAGGCTTTAAAAATAAAAATGAATGTACGTCACGGAAACGTAAAACTTGCAGAAAACACAAAAAATCTAGATGCAACTTTATCTTATTCTAAATTACAAGCATTTACCATAGACGGAGAAAAAACCATTATTGTAGCTTCTTACTCACCAGTAACTGTGCAAGAATGGAACTATGGGAAATTACAAGCAGATTATGCCGAAAAAGTAAATTTAATAGAAGTAAAGAATTTAACATTAGATACTACATCATCTAATGTTACTATAGGTTATCTTATAAATCGTGCTTTTATTAAAAATAAGTTTGGCTCTTTAGATGTAAATTCTATATCTAATGCTTTTACAGATTTAAATGTATCACTTTATAATGCAGAGTTTAAATGCGAAGTGCCTTCAACTCCTTACTCAATAGCAGTTAGCGGGAGTAATTCAGAATTAAAAGCATCATCATGTATAAATCTAAATGCAACGAAAAGTATAGGTAATACAACATTGCATAAAGGTTTTCATTTAAATAATAATTCAGGAAAATCTATTACAATTAATGCAGAATATAGTAAAATAGCATTGGATTAAT
>CALHVB010000060.1 GCA_938039345.1 uncultured Sediminicola sp. | reverse complement strand
TTGGTAGCTTGTTTAGAATTACATACCTATAGCAGCCTTAATGCAGAATTTTTAAAAGAATACAAAGGAGCATTAGATGCAGCAGATGTAGCAGCTGTTTTTTATTCTCCAGAATCGGTTAAGATCAAACAATTAGATGAGGTAACTCACGAACAAATTGCGAATGCTTTTGAAAGAAACGATTTAAAAATATTTACAGATGCAGCTTCTTTTAAAGATTTTCTTTTTAATCAATCATTTGATAATAGTACTTTATTATTAATGAGTTCTGGTAATTACGGAGGATTAGATTTTAATAAAGTTAAAAATTTGTTTTAGAATTGGTTGTTTAGTTTGTAAAAAGTAGATGTAATTTATATTAAGTTTGAACGTTTTATATTGTGTATTAACCATTAACATATATATCATGAAAAAAAATAGTTCATTATCAATGTTCTTAGCATTGGTGTTTATTATGATGTCCTGTAAGGATACAAAAAGAGAAGAAGCAGAATTAGATAAGACTCTAGATAAGATTGAAGCAGTAGAGAAGAAAATAGATGCAACAGTAGATGATGTAGAAAAGAAGGCAGAAGAGGTTGAAGATGTTTTAAAGGAGTTAGATAATATTTAATTAAAAAAAGAATTATGAAAAGTATATTAAAATCAATAGCATTTATATTATTTGTATGTTTTCTTTCTTGTGGAACAGTTTTAGCTCAAGGAAAATCTCAAGATAAAGTAAAAGACAAAAAAGAGAAGGTAGAGAATGGAATAGAAGATGTTAAAGGAAAAGGGAAAGAAATGTCCCAAAAAGGAAAAGAAAAGAAAGCAAAAGCTGATAAATCTATCGAAAGAGTAGAGGATGAAATTGAAGATGTTAAAGGCAAAGGCAAAGGCAATGAGATGTCTCAAAAAGGAAAAGATAAGAGAAAAGATGCTGAAAATTCTATTGAAGGAGTTGAAGATGAAATAGAAAAAGTTAAAGGAAAAGGCAAAGAGAAGTCCCAAAAAGGAAAAGAAAAGAAGGAGGGGGCAGAACACGATGATGATCATGATGATGATGATGAAAAAGGAAAAAAGGTAAAAGAAAGTAAAGCAAATGAAAATGCTTCTAACGGAAAAGCTTATGGTAGAGATAAAGGAGGTATGACAAATAAAGAGTTTGGAGCTTTCAGGGCCTCTAAGGCAAAAGAAAAAGCAGAAGCATCTAAACGAGATTTTGATGAGAAAGAAGAGCTTTTAAAAAAAGGTAGACAAAAAGTAAAAGAAGCAAAAGAAAAGGTTAATCGTGAGCGTGCAGATAAAAAGGTGTCAGAAGAAGATTTAGGTAAAAAAGAAGAAAAGATTAGCCGAGTAGAAGAAAAACTTAATGAATTAGAAGAAACCATAAAAAGAGGTAGAAAAAGAATTAAAGAAACTGCAGAAGAGATTGAAGTAGTAGAATAGTTTATCCTATTTTATGTAATGAAACCCAATAATGTTATATTATTGGGTTTTGTTTTATATAAGATTAGTTAAAATATAGATGTTTCTTATATTTAGCCTATGCAAGAAAATTCTACTTCCTTTTCTATTAAAAATTGGTCCGATGATGATAAGCCAAGAGAAAAATTAGCTAAAAAAGGGAAATCTGTTTTATCAGATGCTGAGTTATTAGCTATTTTAATAGGTTCTGGTAATAGAGATGAGAGTGCTGTTGAACTTTCTAAACGCATTTTGGCTTCAATAAATAATAATTTAAATGAATTAGGAAGGCTATCTATTCAACAATTAATGCAATTTAAGGGAATAGGAGAGGCAAAAGCAGTTACTATTGCTGCGGCGCTAGAAATGGGTAGAAGAAGAAGAGGTGAAGCATCAAAAAAAATAACTAAAATAACAAGTAGTAAAGATGTTTTTGAGCTGTTGCAGCCTATATTAGGAGATTTATCGCATGAAGAATTTTGGGTTGTTTATTTAAATAATTCAAATAAGGTATTGCATACAGAGCAGCAAAGTAAAGGAGGTATTACAGGAACTTTAGTAGATGTACGTTTGGTTATTAAACAAGCATTAGAATATGGAGCAGTAGGGTTAATACTAGCGCATAATCACCCTTCTGAAACACTAAAAGTAAGTAACGCAGATAAAAAAATAACAAAAAAAATACAGTTAGCGGCAGAAGTTTTAGATATAAAAGTTCTGGATCACGTAATAATTACTCAGAAAGCGTATTTTAGTTTTGCAGATAATAATTTATTATAAGTATGTTACTTATCTATACTCATAAAATTACTCCTAGGTTTACCTATATAACAAAACACATATTTACAAATGTTTTGGGTATAGAAATTACGGCTACTACTAAAATAGAGGATTTTATAAAGCATTCAGGAGCAAAAATAACCTATACAAAGCAAGCATTACAAAATGAGTTTTTTATAAGAAGTAATGATTTGTTATTTGAACAGGGAATTAATGATTTAGAAATAAAAATAAGTAATTGGGATACAGTACCTTGTTTTTTTTCTACAGGAGAACGCAGTAATATTCCATTTGATATTTTTTCTGCTAGTTTTTATATGTTAAGTAGATACGAAGAATATTTGCCGCATGTAAAAGATATTCATGGTAGGTATCCTTACAAAGAAAGCTTAGCATTTATTAATGGTTTTTTACAAAAACCTGTAGTAGATATATGGGCTTTTAAGTTGTTAGATAATTTAAAAGAACGTTTTCCAGAATTAGAATATAAAAAAAGAAAATATAAGTATACCTCTATTATAGATGTTACAACCTCTCATTGTTTTAAATATAAAGGTATTATTAGAACATTATCAGGAATAGTATTAGATACCGCTTATTTAAAACTAAGCAGAGTATTGCAACGTATTTTAGTTCTAGTAAATTATAAAAAAGACCCTTATGATAATTTTTCGGAATTAATAGAGAAGCATAAAGAATATGGAGTACAAAGTATGTTTTTCTTTCAATATGCAGATTATTCTACCTATGATAAAAACATATCCGTAAATAATAATAAGTTTAAATATTTAATAAAATCAGTTGCAGATTATAGTATTGTTTCATTAGCAGGGTCTTATGCTTCTTTAAATAATAGAGCGCTTTTAAAAGAAGAAAAGAAAAGACTTTCTAATGTTATTAACCGAAAGGTAAAAGGCATTAGATTGCGCTATAATAGAGTAGATGTCCCGGATAGTTATAGAGATTTAGTAGAGGCAGAATTTACCGAAGACTATACAATGGGCTATACACATGCTATAGGCTTTAGAGCAGGTACTAGTACTCCTTTCTATTTTTATGATATTAGTTTAGAAGTACAGCATCCTATAAAAGTACATCCGTTTGCAGTTCATGATTATGCCTTGGCAGGCTATAAAAAAGAAGAGCAAATTTTAAATGATATAAACAGTTTATATAAAGAAGTAAAAAACGTTGACGGAAGTTTTATAAGCATTTTTTCAAATGAATTATTAGGAAATACTCGTAAACTTAATTGGAAGAAAGTTTATTATAAAATATTAAATAATTTTAATGTTTAAGAATACTATTACAGATGTCTTTTTTGATTTAGACCATACACTATGGGATTTTGAAAAGAATTCGGCACTTACCTATCAAAAAATATTTAAAGAAAATAAGATTAAGTTAGCTTTATCAGATTTTTTAAAAGTGTATGTTCCTAATAATATTGCCTTTTGGAAGTTATATAGAGAAGATAAAATTACATCGGAAGAATTGCGCTACCAACGCTTAAAAACAACATTTGATCAGCTAGGATATCATATATCAAATGAAGATATCCATGTTTTATCAAATCAATATATTCGGTATTTATCTACCTACAATCATTTATTTCCAAATACGATAGAGATTTTAGATTATTTAAAAACAAACTATAGTTTACATATTATAACTAATGGTTTTAAAGAGGTGCAACAAAGCAAATTAATAGCATCTAAAATTTTTTCATACTTTGATCAAGTTATAAACTCAGAAACGGCGGGAGTAAAAAAGCCAAACCCTATTATATTTAATAAAGCATTAGAGTTGGCAAAAACAACACCAGAGCAATCTATAATGATAGGAGATAGCATAGAGGCAGATATTATAGGAGCAAAAGCGGTAGGTTTTCATGTACTGCATTTTAATGCACATAATGAAGCTAGGCACGAATATTGTGACATGATTACAGATTTAAATGAAATAAAAAATTATTTGTAGAGTTATGTTTTTATACTTAAATAATGCAGTAAAATATTTATATGTATAGTTTAATAAGAAAAATAAAAAGCAGCATATTACTTTTTAGTCTTTTTATTGGAATATTTTCATGTTCCGATGAATTAGATTTTGACCAGTTTGATGATTTAGAGATTACTCCGGAACTTGTTTCTAGTATTGTTTTTGTTGAGGTTCCTGAAGGGATTATTAATCTGGCAAGTTTTATTACTCCTCCAATTCTTCCTGGAGAAGATTTTTTTACCAATGATTTTACGTTCGAAGCTTTTAACGAGGATTTATTTGCTAGAAGAGTTATCAGTGGTATAATTACTTATGATATTGAAAATACTACTAGTAAACCTTTAGAGATTTCTTTTATTTTCTCAGATGAAGGTGGTTTAGATTTAGATAGGGAAGTATTTAACTTATCTCCTAATCAATCTATAACAAGAGATGTTCCTTATGGGCCTATTCCTGGAGGTAAAAGCTTAGAAATTATAAAAAATACATCTATTATAAAGTTAGGTGCTGTAAACTTAGGCGATTATACAAGTACAAGTAGTTTACCCGAGCCAAAAATAGTGTTAAAGTCTAAGGCAGAATTTAAAGTAGCACTAAAAAGATGAAAAAATATTATGTAGTATATTTTATCCTATTCTTATTAGGGTATAATCAATTATGTGCTCAGCATAAGCAAATTATGTACGATTTTCAGGAAGTTCCGCAATCAAATTTATTAAACCCGGGAATAGAAAATATATATAAATGGTATACAGGTTTTCCTGCGTTATCAGGATTGTCTTTAAGTGTTGGCTCTAGTGGTATTGCGGCAGGAGATATTTTTGCTAATGATGGAATAGATATTACAGAAAAAATTAGGGCAAAAGTCATTAATGGTATGAAAGCCAGAGATGAATTTAGTATAACAAACCAAGTAGAAGTTTTTAATATAGGTTTTAGAGGTAAAAACAATTCTAAAAATTACTATTCATTTGGAGCCTATAATGAATTTGATTTTATTACCTATTGGCCTAAAGATTTGGCAGTTTTAGGGTTTGAAGGTAATGCTGGTAATATAGGTAAACGATTTAGTTTAAAACATCTTAAGGCAAGGGCAGAATTATTAAACGTATATCATTTTGGAATTAATAGAAAGATAAATCGCAAATTAACAGTAGGAGTAAGGGGTAAGTTATATTCTAGTATTGTAGATGTTAATTCTTCTCATAATAAAGGTTATTTTGTTACTAATCCAGGACAAAATAATTTAATAGAAAATACTTTGGTAGCCGATATGCAAGTAAGAACATCTGGTATTAAAGCAATAGATGATTCGTTAGGTGATGGTATAGAAGGGAATACACAAACAACAGTTATTAATAGAGGTCTCTTAGGAGGTAATTTAGGTTTGGGTGTAGATTTAGGTTTTACTTATCATATAGATGAACAAACAATAATAACAGGAAGTGTTTTAGATTTAGGTTTTATATATCATACTAATGCAATACAAAATTATACTTTAAAAGGAAGCGCAACTGTAGAAGGTATAGAAGTAATATTACCAGATGCATTAAGTAATCCAAATGAAAATTTTTGGCAAAATTTAGTAGATGAAATAGAAGAAATAATTCCTTTTGATGATAATAATAAAAACTATATAACATTTAGGCCAACTAAGCTATACGGTTCTTACCGTTATAATTTCCAGAAAAGAAAGCTTAAAGATAAAGGAGAGGATTGTAATTGCAATTATATGAACCCTCATAGTCTTAGAATAAATGATGTTTATTTAAATGCCATTGGCGGACAGGTATATGTAATAAATAGGCCCAGAGGGCCGCAAGTATCTTTAACTGGTTTTTATCAAAGAAAATTAGGAAATTTTTTAACAGCAAAGGCCACTTATACCGTTAATAAATTTTCGTTTTCAAATGTTGGTTTAGGAATTAGTATGAAAGCAGGCTTTTTAAATATGTATTTAATGGCAGATAACTTATTGGCATACCAAAATTTAGCAAATAGCCAATACGCTTCTTTTCAATTTGGATTAAATATCTTACCTTGGAACAATAAAAGATAGGTTAATTTTTTACATGGCATGGTTTTAGATTCATGTTTGTAAATAATTACTATGGGTATTACTTATAATAAATATTTGAAAATGAAAACAGTTTTAGCATGCTTATTGATAATAAGTAGTTATTTAGGAATGGCTCAACAGCAGTTAAATGATTATAAGTATATTATAGTACCTAAGAAGTTTGATGGTTTTAAAAAAGAAAATCAGTATCAAACAAGTACAATGGTAAAGTTTAGGCTTGTTCAGAAAAACTTTATAGCTGTATATGACGATAGCTTGCCAGAAGAATTATTGCTAAATAGATGTTTAGGACTTACAATTAATTTAGAAGATTTATCAGGAATGTTATCGACTAAAGTTAAGTTAATTTTTAAAGATTGTTCCTCTAGACAAGTTTTTGAAACTGAAGTAGGTAGAAGTAGTATAAAAGAGTTTAAACCAGCTTATAAAGAATCTATAGATAATGCACTTATGTCTTTACCTTTAGATTATAAATATAATGCAAAAGATGCTACACCCCCTATAACTGTTAGTTTTAAAAATGATGTAAAAAAATTAGAATCAGAAAAGATAGTAGAACAAAAATCTTCAATAGAAGAGCAGAGTTATAAGAGTTTAGAGCCAAAACCATCGCAAATAAAAAAGGCAGCGCCAGTAATATTAAACCATAATTCTCCAGTAGCAAAGTCTAATGAAGCAGTATTATATGCGCAAGAGATTAAAAACGGATTTCAGTTGGTAGATAGTACTCCTAAGATTCAATTAAAAGTTTTTTTAACGTCTATTTCAGATTTTTATTTAGCAAAATCTGATGATAAAGATGGTGTTGTATACAGTAAAAATGGCAAATGGTTTTTTGAGTATTACAAAGGAGAAGAGCTTATAATAGAAGAATTAAATATAAAATTTTAATTACAGCTCATATTTGTCTTTCCACCGTTTATTTAAAAAATCTTTGATAGCATTTTCTCGCTGATTATTTCCTGGTTTGTAAAATGATGTTCCAATTATTTCTTTTGGTAAGAATTCTTCATCAGTAAAATTATTATCATAGTTGTGGGCATACTTATAGTCTTTACCATAACCAAGGTCTTTCATTAGTTTTGTAGGTGCGTTTCTTAAGTTTAAAGGAACAGATAGGTCGCCAGTTTGTTTAACAGTTTGTTGTGCCATATTTATAGCCATATAGCTAGCATTACTTTTTGCAGATGTAGCTAAATAAATAGCACACTGGCTTAAAATAATACGGGCTTCAGGGTAACCAATAGTTGTAACCGCTTGGAATGTATTGTTCGCAATAACAAGCGCTGTTGGGTTTGCAATACCAATATCTTCAGAAGCAGATATTAACATTCTTCTTGCTATAAATTTTATATCCTCCCCACCTTCTATCATTCTTGCTAACCAATAAACAGCTCCATTTGGGTCGCTACCTCTTATAGATTTAATAAAAGCGGAAATAATATCGTAGTGCTGTTCTCCTGTTTTATCATAGAGAACAGTGTTTTTTTGTACTTTGTTTAATACTAAATCGTCTGTAATAATAATATCATCTTGCGCTTCAGATGTAATAAGTAGCTCAAAAATATTTAATAATTTTCTTCCGTCACCACCAGAAAGTCTTAATAAAGCTTCTGTTTCTTTCAGTTGTATTTTTTTTGATTTAAGGTAACTATCTTGCTTTATAGCTCTGTCTAATAAAGTTTCTAAATCTTCTTTGTTAAATGAATTTAAAACGTATACTTGACACCGAGATAGGAGGGCAGGGATAACCTCAAAACTAGGATTTTCTGTAGTAGCACCTATTAATGTTACCCAGCCTTTTTCTACTGCAGCTAACAAAGAGTCTTGCTGAGATTTACTAAATCTATGTATTTCATCAATAAATAAAATAGGGTTTTTAGTAGTGAAAAGCCCTCCGCTTTGTTTAGCTTTATCAATAACTTCTCTAATATCCTTAACACCACTATTAATAGCGCTTAGAGTATAAAAAGGCCTATTGCTTTCATTAGCAATGATATTAGCTAAAGTAGTTTTACCAGTACCTGGAGGTCCCCATAAAATTAAAGACGGAATTATCCCTTTTTTAATTTGATGTGTTAAAGGTCCATTTTCTCCAATTAAATGATGCTGACTTACATATTCATCTAATGTTTTTGGGCGTACTCGTTCTGCAAGAGGTTCATTCATACTATAAAAATAAGATAAAAAAAGGTATGACAATTTATCATGTATAGCATTTGTGGCTAATATTTTGAGTTAAAAAGATTAAATTGAAGTAATGTTAAACACAACTCATTTTAAATATACTCATTCAGTACTTGTTATCCCTATGGTTGCAATTTTAACCATGTGGCTGGTGTATTTAATAGAGCTTCGTTTGCATGTGAGTTTTAATAAGTATGGTGTATATCCTAGAACTTTATCTGGGCTTAAGGGGGTGTTTTTTAGCCCTTGGATTCATGGTTCAATAGAGCATTTATATAATAATACAATTCCTATTGGAGTATTAACAGCTGCATTAGCTTATTTTTATAAAGATATAACATACAAAGTACTATTATTTGGAGTGTTGTTATCTGGTATAATTACTTGGGGTATAGGGAGACCTTCTTATCATATAGGAGCTAGTGGTGTTATTTATATGTTGGCAAGTTTTATTTTCTTTAAAGGGATTTTTGCTAAGCATTATAGATTAGTGGCTTTGTCTTTAATGATTGTTTTTCTTTACGGAAGTTTATTATGGTATATATTTCCTGTAAAAGATAATATTTCATGGGAAGGACATTTGGCAGGAGTTGTTACAGGTTTAGTGCTTGCTATTTTTGTTAAAGCTACTGTACCTATTCTCAAAAAATATGATTGGGAGAGAGAAGATTATAATGAAGAAGAAGATGAGTTTTTAAAACATTTTGATGAAAATGGTAATTTTATAGAAAATATTAAAGAAGAATCTTTAGAGGAAAATTCAATAAAGATTACGTATCATTACAAAGAAAAAAACACAAATTTAGAATAAATTTTTAATCCATTCTTTGCCTTACTGCTTCATATAAAAATACGGCACAAGCTACAGATACATTAAGAGATTCGATTTCGCCGAGTAACGGAAGTTTAGCAGCGTTATCAGCTGCTTTAATAATTGATGGAGAAATTCCTCTATCCTCGGAACCCATTACTATTGCTGTAGGTGTTTTAAAAGAAACATCATAAATAGTATTGTCTGTTTTTTCGGTTGCAGCAATAACTTTAATTCCTGAAGCTTGTAAATAAAAAACAGCATCTTTAATATGGTCTACTTTGGCTATTGGAACTTTAAATGCAGCTCCGGCAGAAGTTTTTATGGTATCAGCAGTAACAGGAGCAGCACCTTTTTTTTGAATTATAATTCCGTCTACACCAGTACACTCAGCTGTTCTTATAATAGCGCCAAAATTACGAACATCAGATAATTGGTCTAATAGCAAAAATAATGGAGTTTTGTCTTTCTTTTCTGTATTCTCTATTAATTCTTCAATGGTATAAAAAGTAATAGGTGATATATTGGCTACAGCACCTTGATGATTATTTTTAGTTAATCTATTTAATTTTTCAACAGGGACATAAGAAGTGTTTATTCCGTTTTTACGTAATGTTATTTCAAGCTCTCTGAATAAATCACCTTTAAGCCCTTTTTGTATAAAAACTTTATCTATGGGTTCATTTGAGTTTATAGCTTCTATAATGGCTCTAATACCATAAATTTGAGTTGTTTTTTCCATGGAGTAAAGGTAGAAAATAAAAAGGTTGTCTGAAATTTTCAGACAACCTTTTGTAAAACAACTTAATTTTTAACTAATTATATTAATTAAAAGTTGGTAAATTAGTGTCATCAGTTCTAGCTGCTGCTGCACTGATGTTAAAATGTGGTATTATACCTGTTGGGTCTGCAGTTGTACCACCAAAAGTATACAATTCCTCTTCAATTACTTCTAACTCTGTAGCTGGAACAGGAAAATGTCTAAAAGTACCAACTTGTAATTGGTTTGTTCTTCGTCTGTCAAAGAACCCAGTCCCACAAGCTGAATTAAATAATTCTACATAACGCTCGTAAAATATGGCATCCATTATTTCATCCTTAGATGCACTAGCTGTTAAAGGAGTTAGATTTCCTCTAGTTACTCTAGAACTTTCATTAACAGTTGCAATGGCACCAGCTAAATCATCTAGCCTAGCCTGTGCTTCTGCTAATAATAATCTATTATCTTCAAGCATAAATGATTTAAGTTGTTTGGAATCCGCACCATCTGAAAAATTTTCATCATTTTCGTAACGCAGACTTATATAATTAGAAAAATGAAACTGACCTCTATCAGGGAAGAAGACAATATTTTCTCTAAATTCATAATCCTTGCCTTCCCCAACTCTAGCATCAGGAGTGGTCATTTCTGGGTTATCTAGAGCTTCACCAGATGTTGCAGGATAAAATTCTGGTTGACTAGGGTCTAATAAATTAACAACTCTCATGTCTAAACGCCCGCCGAAAGTTCCAAAACCATTTGGTGATTCACTAAATACAAAGACATTACTCCACCAAATGACTCCATTATCGCCAGTAGGTCCAAAATCTTCTGTTATACCATTTTCGGTAAGAGTTTTTACAGTATTCCAGTCAACGGCATTAGTTTCATCCATAAATCTTGCTGATTGTACAATAAATCTTGCTTTAAAAGAATTACATATCTTAATTAATTCGGCACTATTAGGTGTCATTCCATTAATAAAGTTGTCAGTTAGCGTAAAATCGTTACTTGAAGCTATAGCGATACAAGCATCTAAATCTGTAATGGCTTGTGTAATTAATTCGCTATAAGGAACAAATGGTAATTTTTGTGAAAGATCAGTATTTTCATCAACAAGAAAACCTTTTTCAAAAAGTAATCCTAAATATCCATAACTTAAACCTCTTAAAAAATGTGCAGAAGCCTCAACCTGAGGTGTTCTATCTACTTCGTCTTCAATCCATTCAATACCATTATTATTTATCGCACCTAAAACATCATTTGCAGATGAGATAGAAGCATAATTTCCTTGCCATGGTTGCTCCAGAACAGATGCATCTGCCCAAGAAGCAGCATTAAGCATTGGATTTCTTGGTTCCCATGATAAAGATCTCATTCCAAAGTTACCCCAAGAAGCAGTTCCATGATCAGCGGCAACACATAAGGCCGCATAGGTATCTCTATTGTTGGCTTGCCACCAAGATGTATAACCTCCACCAATAACTGCATTTAAATCAGAACCCACAGAGAGTACCTGTGCTGTATCTGGATTGTTACGGTTTGTAACTTCATCAATTTCATCGGTACATGATATAAACATGAGTATAAAACTCATGATTATGGTAGTATTAAATTTTAATATTTTCATTTTATTTTTTTTAAAAGTTTAATTGCACAGAAAAGCTATAAGATTTGGTAGTAGGATAAGGAAAGTTATCTACCTTAAATACATTAGGGTCACCACCAGGTGTATTTGCATCACTACCAAGACCATTAGAATTTCTACTTGTTAAATCTGATCTTGATGCTTCACCTTGATTTGTAATTTCAGGATCAAAACCAGTATATTTAGACCATGTAATTAGGTTTCTCCCTATTAAACCTAGTTTCATACTCTTTATAAATTTCCCAGCGCTGCCCATTTTTTCACCATTAAGCGTGTAGTAAAGTGAGAGTTCTCTTAGTTTAACAAATGACCCATCTTCTACAAATCCAGAACTTGGGTTACCAGTATTGTAAAGTCCTGCATAGAAACTTGCTGGAACTTCAGAATTTGCAGAATCTGCATGTCTTGTATCACGATACAACCATTGATTGGTTCTATTGTATATATCGCCTCCTTTTTTCCAATCGAACAGAGTGTAAAATGAGAAATTTTTATATTTTAAAGTGGTATTTATCCCCATTCTAAAATCTGGCGTAATATCACCAATAACAAAAAATGCATTGCCTTCATCATCAACTCTTGCCACTGGAGTTGATCCAGTTGCCGCATCAACTACATAGCCTTCACCGTTCACTAGGTAATCACTAGGATTAAGACCAGAAGGTAAATCAGATAAAGATTTAATAAAATCGGTACCATACATAATACCAAAGTTTTGACCTTCTTCTATTCTAAAGAACGTTGTGTTTTGAGTTCCAGGCCCAGTTAGGTAAGATGGCACATCTAGACGTGCAATTTTTTGTTGATATTTATCCCATACAATTCCTAAGTTCCATGAGAAATTTTTGCTTTTAATAATTTCAGCATTTAATGATGCTTCATAAGTAGTAGCATCTATTTCTCCTGCATTTCGCCACTGAGCACTAAATCCAGCAGCACCCGATAGTGGTACTCTAAGAATTTGATCATCTGTTATTGCTCTAACATAGTTGAATTCGAAATTGAAACGGTTTAAGAAATCTATATTAACACCTAATTCCATCTCGCCTGTTTTTGCAGGTTTTAGTTCATTGTTTCCGATAGTCGATTTAGTAGCTGCGCCATTTTGTAATGTGAAAGTTTCAAATCTCATTTCATAAGTTGGTCTAATACCAGCTGTACCATACGAGGCTCTTAATTTTAATTCTTGAATACCAGAAATCTCAAAATCTTGTGTTAATCTGTATGCTAAACTAGTTCTAAAATAATTAGCCCATCTAGTATCGGGTCCAAATAATGAAGATCCTTCTCGTCTTACTACTCCACTAAAAATATATTTCTTTTTATAATCAAAATCAGCAATGGCAAAATAACTATCAGATATGATCGTCTGAGATTCAGAAGCGAGTGCCGGTCTATCTTTTATGTTGTCTAATGAACGAATACCAGATACAGCTAAATTGTAACCTTCTGCATTGTTAAAGTCACTATTATATCTTTCATTTAAATAACTTAGCCTAAAGTTTAAATTAAAAGCATCATCTTCACCAAATGCTTTGGAAAATAAAGCATTGAATCTTGTGTTTTGGGCACGACCATTGAAATTTGATCTTTGAATAAATCCTATGTCTTGAGCTTGGCCATCAGGGCTATCAGATAAAAAACCTTTAGGAATATAGTTTTCAAAGGCATTGTTTTCATAGTCGTATGAATATGAACCATTTAAAGTTAACCATGGCGTAACTTTATAATCTAACGCTACATTACCTAAAACTCTATTTCTTTTTTCCTCCCTATCATTATTAGCCAAAGTATAAAGAGGGTTTCTATTGTTACCATCAATAGTATCAAAGTCATAATTGTATGGTGAGCCATCTTCTTCATTTGGAGCTAATAAATCATGTATTGGCTCTGTCATTAATGTAGCGAAAAGAATACTTGCTGTAGAGCCAGCATTAATTCCGGCATCTCTTGTTGAGTTACCATAAAACAGGGAAGTCTTTAGGTTAAGTTTTTCAGATATTTTAGTGTCTAAGTTTAATCTAAAGTTATCTCTTTTGTAACTATCAACCTCTTTAAAAATCCCTCTGTCATCAAGCCTTGAATAAGAGAATAAATATCTAGTGTTTTCACTACCTCCGCTCACTGAAGCAAAGTGAGTGTTGAATTGACCTGTTCGTAAGACTCTATCTTGATTATTAAATAAAGGGCTGCCTGCTGGATAAGGATTATCAGCAAATCCATCGGGGTCTAGTTGTCTTGAACCTGTAGATAAATCAAAATCAGAACCATCAGGAAGCATTAAAAACTTGTGTGTTGTTGCTAAATCATATTCAGCATTTACATTTCTCCAGCCAATTTCAGATCTGTAAGTAACATTTACTTTGTCACTGTATTTACCGCGTTTAGAAAATATTTGAATAACACCATTTGCTGCTCTAGATCCATATAAAGAAGCACCAGCCGCACCTTTTACTATTTCCATTCTATCTATATCTTCGGTGTTAATGTCGGCTAAACCTCCTTCTAAAATCACGCCGTCTAATATAATAAGAGGTTTTTGGCCAGTAGCTATTGAATTTGCAGTTCTCAATTGAATGCTAACATCACTACCTGGTTGCCCTCCAGTGGGTGAAACAGATAGACCAGAAATTTTACCCTGAAGAGCTTGACCTGCCGATGTTGCAGGAACATTTTCCAAAAGTTCATTTTTTACCTGACCCAAAGCGAAACTTAATTCTTTAGTTGATTTTCCAGAAGCAGTACCAGTAACAACTATTTCATCTAAAGATTCTGCATCTTCTTCCATTTGTACATTAATAGTATTGCTACTACCAATAGTTTTTTTGAGCTCTTTTTGACCTAAATATGAAAAGACTAATATTTGTCCTTCACTTCCTTTAATAAGGTAATTACCATCAAAATCAGTTTGTGTACCATTAGTAGTGCCTTGCACTAAAATGTTAACTCCAGGTAAAGGCAAACCATCTTGATCTGTTACCGTACCTGAAATTGTTTTTTCTTGCGCAAAAGATATATGCACAAGAAACGCTAAGAATAGCGTTAGAATCCCATTCTTTTTTGTTTTCATTCTTTAATTATTTTAATTAGTCGATGACTAAATTCATAATTTCATGTTAAATAAGCAAACTTAATTTAATAAAATATTAAGAAATTGTGAAATAAAACAACTTAAGTGGTTCTTTTTGTTGTAAAATAACACATTCTCAATGTAAACGGTTTACAGTTGTTAAATATTCATTTTTTTAAGATTTATATGTTTATGACTACATTTTTTGTTTTATGGAAATGTTTTACGAAAGTTTTTTCTTTGTAATTATTGTTTTTGTTAGCTAAATTTCACAGTATTATTCGCTTAAGAAAAAAATATATGTAAAATAAGTTTGTGATGATTTGAATTATTCAGAAAAATTACTAAATTTGCCAGCCCTTAAAAGAGGGTAAAGTTTTATACATATATATTATAGTATGCCAACAATTTCACAATTAGTACGAAAAGGAAGAGTCTCAATTACTAAGAAGAGTAAATCGGCTGCTTTGGATTCGTGTCCTCAGAGAAGAGGGGTTTGTACGCGTGTTTACACTACTACACCTAAGAAGCCAAACTCTGCAATGCGTAAAGTTGCAAGGGTTAGGTTAACTAACGGTAAAGAGGTGAATGCGTATATCCCGGGTGAGGGGCACAATTTACAAGAGCACTCGATAGTATTAGTAAGGGGCGGAAGGGTAAAAGATTTGCCAGGAGTTAGGTATCATATCGTTAGAGGTGCTTTGGATACAGCAGGTGTTGCTGGGAGAACTCAACGAAGATCAAAATACGGAGCAAAACGCCCTAAGAAGTAATTAAACTTTTTTAAAGAAAAGACATGAGAAAAAAACAGGCCAAAAAAAGACCTTTATTGCCGGATCCTAAATTTAATGATCAGTTAGTGACTCGTTTTGTTAACATGATGATGTGGGATGGTAAGAAGTCAATTGCTTTTAAAGTTTTTTACGATGCAATTGCAATCGTAGAAGAAAAGAAAACAGACGAAGAAAAAACTGCCTTGGAGCTTTGGAAAGATGCTTTGTCTAATGTAATGCCGCACGTTGAAGTAAGAAGTAGAAGAGTGGGTGGTGCAACATTTCAGATTCCAATGCAAATCAGACCAGACCGTAAAATATCTACAGCTATGAAATGGTTAATTAGTTTCGCTCGTAAGCGTAATGAAAAATCAATGGCTCAGAAATTAGCTGCTGAAGTTTTAGCTGCGGCTAAAGAAGAAGGTGCAGCGGTTAAGAAAAGAGTTGATACTCATAAGATGGCTGAAGCAAATAAAGCATTCTCTCACTTTAGATTTTAATCAGGAATAGAAATGGCTAGAGATTTAAAATACACTAGAAACATTGGAATTGCTGCACATATTGATGCAGGAAAAACTACTACTACAGAGCGTATTCTTTATTATACGGGTGTAAGTCACAAGATTGGAGAAGTTCATGATGGTGCTGCTACTATGGACTGGATGGAGCAAGAGCAAGAAAGAGGTATTACAATTACTTCTGCTGCAACTACATGTGAGTGGAAATTCCCAACTGATAATGGTAAAGCTGTAGCAGATACAAAAGGTTACCATTTTAATATTATTGATACTCCTGGTCACGTTGATTTTACTGTAGAGGTGAATCGTTCTTTGCGTGTATTAGATGGGTTGGTATTCTTGTTTAGTGCTGTTGATGGTGTTGAGCCTCAATCGGAAACTAACTGGAGATTAGCTGATAACTATAAAGTTCCAAGAATTGGATTTGTTAATAAAATGGACCGTCAAGGGTCTAATTTCTTAGCAGTTTGTCAGCAAGTAAAAGATATGTTGAAATCTAATGCAGTGCCAATTGTTTTAAATATTGGTGACGAAGCGGATTTTAAAGGTGTTGTAGATTTAGTAAAGAACCGTTCTATTGTTTGGCACGATGAAACTCAAGGTTCTACTTTTGATATTATTGATATTCCTGAAGATATGAAGGAAGAAGCTCGTAAATATCGTGCGCTACTTATTGAAGAAGTTGCTGCGTATGACGAGAATCTTTTGGAGAAATTCATGGAGGATGAAGATTCTATTACAGAAGAAGAAGTTCATGCTGCATTAAGAGCTGCGGTTATGGATATGAGTATTATACCAATGATTTGTGGTTCTGCTTTTAAAAATAAAGGGGTTCAGTTTTTATTGGATGCGGTTTGTCGCTACTTGCCTTCTCCAACAGATAAAGAAGGTATAGTTGGTGTTAATCCAAATACGGAAAAAGAAGAATTACGTAAACCAGATGTTAAGGAGCCTTTTGCGGCATTAGCGTTTAAGATTGCTACAGATCCATTTGTTGGTCGTTTGGCTTTCTTCCGTGCATACTCTGGTCGTTTAGATGCTGGTTCTTATATATTAAATAATAGATCTGGTAAAAAAGAACGTATTTCTCGTATATATCAAATGCACTCAAATAAGCAGAATGCTATTGAGTATATAGAGGCGGGTGACATAGGTGCTGCTGTAGGGTTTAAAGATATTAAGACTGGTGATACTATGTCTGATGAAAAAAATCCTATTGTTTTAGAGTCTATGGATTTTCCTGATCCAGTAATTGGTATAGCGGTAGAGCCTAAAACTAAGGCGGATGTTGATAAGTTAGGAATGTCATTGGCTAAGCTTTCAGAAGAAGATCCAACTTTTCAAGTTAAAACAGATGAAGCTTCTGGTCAGACTATTATTTCTGGTATGGGTGAGCTTCACTTAGATATCATCGTTGATCGTTTAAAGCGTGAGTTTAAGGTTGAAGTTAATCAAGGTCAGCCACAGGTAGAATATAAAGAAGCGATTACTCAATTGGCTAATCACAGAGAAGTTTATAAAAAGCAATCTGGTGGTCGTGGTAAATTCGCAGATATTGTGTTTACTATTGAGCCTGCTGAAGAAGGTAAAGTTGGTTTAGATTTTCAATCTACAATTAAAGGTGGTAATGTTCCTAAGGAATTTGTTCCTTCTGTAGAGAAAGGTTTCAAAATGGCAATGGCTGCTGGTCCTTTAGCGGGATACGAAGTTGATGCAATGAAAGTTACTTTAACGGATGGTTCTTATCACGATGTGGATTCTGATCAGTTATCATTCGAATTAGCTGCAAAATTAGGTTTTAAAGCTGCTGCTAAAGCTGCTAAAGCTGTGATAATGGAGCCAATTATGAAGTTGGAAGTTATTACTCCTGAGGAAAACATGGGAGATATAGTTGGAGATTTAAATAGAAGAAGAGGACAGGTGAGTGATATGGGTGATAGAGCTGGAGCTAAAACAGTGAAAGCAACTGTGCCATTATCTGAAATGTTTGGATATGTTACTACATTAAGAACATTGTCTTCTGGTAGGGCAACATCTACTATGGAATTTTCACATTATGCAGAAACTCCTTCAAATATATCTGAAGAAGTGATTAAAGCGGCTAAAGGAGTTGAAGCTTAAAATCTAAGAAAATGAGTCAAAAAATTAGAATAAAATTAAAGTCATACGATTATAACTTGGTAGATAAGTCTGCTGAAAAAATCGTAAAAACAGTAAAGACAACAGGGGCTGTAATAACAGGGCCTATTCCTTTACCAACTCACAAGAAAATATTTACTGTATTGCGTTCACCGCACGTAAATAAAAAATCTAGAGAGCAATTCCAATTAAGTTCTTATAAGAGATTATTGGATATCTATAGTTCTTCTTCTAAAACAATTGATGCTTTAATGAAGTTAGAGCTTCCGAGTGGTGTAGAAGTAGAAATTAAGGTTTAAGCTTAATTTTTTTAATCGCAGTTGTGATTAATTACATGTCCTGAGCGTTTCGCAAGGGAAAAACGGAAAAATACATTCAAAAAGGGTTGGATTATTTTGACCCTTTTTTAGTGGAAATAGTTTTAAGAATAAATAGTAATAATTAATAAATATAATATGTCTGGGTTAATAGGAAGAAAAATAGGCATGACTAGTATTTTTGATGAGAATGGAAAAAATATTCCATGTACTGTCATAGAAGCTGGGCCATGTGTGGTTACCCAAGTCAGAACTGAGGAAGTTGATGGGTATAATGCGCTTCAACTTGGTTTCGATGACAAGGCAGAAAAACGTGCTAATAAGGCTCAATCGGGTCATTTTAAAAAAGCAGGTACTTCTCCTAAGAAAAAAGTTGTTGAGTTTCAAGGTTTTGATGAGGAATACAAATTAGGTGACACTTTGGGTGTTGATTTATTTGTAGAAGGAGAGTTTGTTGATGTTGTTGGAACATCAAAAGGAAAAGGATTTCAAGGTGTTGTTAAAAGACATGGCTTTGGAGGTGTAGGTCAGGCAACGCATGGTCAACACAATAGATTAAGAGCTCCAGGTTCTATTGGTGCAGCTTCTTACCCTGCAAGAGTATTTAAAGGGATGAAGATGGCAGGTAGAATGGGTGGTGAAAGAGTCACTATTCAAAACCTTAGAGTTTTCAAAGTAGTTCCAGAGAAGAACCTTATAGTAGTTAAAGGTTGTGTTCCTGGTCATAAAAACGCTTATGTAACTATTCAGAAGTAATGAAAGTAGCAGTTTTAGATATTAAAGGAAAAGAAACAGGTAGGAAAGTAGAGCTTTCAGATGATGTTTTTGCAATAGAACCAAATAACCACGCTGTGTACTTGGATGTTAAACAATATTTAACACACCAAAGACAAGGAACGCACAAATCAAAAGAGCGTGCAGAAATAGCTGGTAGTACAAGAAAGATTAAAAAACAAAAAGGAACAGGTACTGCTCGTGCGGGTAGTATTAAGTCTCCTGTTTTTAGAGGTGGTGGACGTATTTTTGGTCCAAGACCTAAAGATTATAAGCTTAAATTAAACAAAAATTTGAAGCGTTTAGCTAGAAAATCTGCTTTAAGTATAAAGTCTAAAGAGCAGTCGATTTTAGTTGTTGAAGATTTTAATTTAGAGGCTCCAAAAACAAAAGATTTTATCAATGTTTTAAAGTCTTTAGGCTTAGAAAATAAAAAATCTTTATTTGTGTTGGCTGATTCAAATAATAATGTATATTTGTCGTCACGTAATTTAAAGCGTTCCGAAGTAGTAACTGGCTCAGAATTAAGTACTTATAAAATATTAAATGCTAATAGTTTAGTGTTTTTAGAAGGTGCAGTGGGTGGAATTGAATCAAACTTAAATAAATAAGATACCATGAGTGTGTTAATAAAACCAATTATTACCGAAAAAATGACCGCAGATGGCGAGTTGTATAATCGTTATGGTTTCGTTGTTAACCCTAGTGCTAATAAAATTCAAATTAAATTGGCGGTAGAGGCTACTTATGGCGTTTCGGTTGAAAAAGTTAGAACAATGAATTATGGACCAGAGCGTAAAACTCGTTTTACGAAAACTGGGGTGCAGCATGGAAAAACAAATGCGATTAAAAAAGCTATTGTTGATGTTGCAGAAGGAGAAACAATTGATTTTTATAATAATCTATAAAGACAAAAAATGTCAGTTAGAAAATTAAAACCAATCACTCCAGGACAGCGATTTAGAGTAGTAAATGGGTTTGACGCCATTACTGCTGATAAGCCGGAGAAAAGCTTGCTTGCTCCGTTAAAAAAGTCTGGAGGTAGAAACAGTCAAGGAAAAATGACCATGCGTTATAAAGGTGGTGGTCATAAGAGAAGGTATCGTGTAATAGATTTTAAAAGAGATAAGCAAGGAGTTGCTGCTGAAGTAAAATCTATACAGTATGATCCAAATAGAACAGCTTTTATTGCTTTGTTGGAGTATGCTGATGCAGAAAAAAGATATGTTATTGCTCAAAATGGGTTAGAAGTTGGTCAGAAGGTAGCTTCTGGTGAAGGGGCTACTCCTGAGATAGGAAATGCTTTAGCTTTAAGAGATATTCCTTTGGGTACAATAATTTCTTGTATTGAGTTAAGACCGGGTCAAGGAGCAGTTATGGCTCGTAGTGCAGGTACTTTTGCTCAGTTAATGGCTAAAGATGGTAAGTTTGTTACTGTTAAGTTGCCATCTGGAGAAACGAGATTAGTTCTTTCTGGTTGTATTGCAACTATTGGGGCGGTTTCTAACTCTGATCATCAATTGTTAGTATCTGGTAAAGCGGGTAGAAGCAGATGGTTAGGAAGAAGACCAAGAACAAGGCCGGTAGCGATGAACCCTGTGGATCACCCAATGGGTGGAGGTGAAGGTAGAGCTTCTGGTGGTCACCCAAGATCTAAAAACGGTATTCCTGCTAAAGGATTTAGAACACGTTCTAAGACTAAGGATACAGGTAGATATATAATAGAACGTAGAAAGAAATAAAACTAGAAAGAAATGGCACGTTCACTAAAAAAAGGACCTTACGTTCACTATAGTTTGGATAAAAAAGTTCAACAAAATGTTGAATCAGGTAAGAAAGCAGTAATTAAGACTTGGTCTAGAGCTTCAATGATAACACCGGATTTTGTTGGTCAAACAATTGCGGTTCATAATGGAAGACAATTTGTTCCTGTTTATGTAACAGAAAACATGGTAGGTCATAAGTTAGGAGAATTTTCACCAACAAGATCTTACAGAGGTCATGCAGGTGCAAAAAATAAAGGTAAAAAGTAAGCTATGGGAGTTCGTAAAAAACAAATGGCCGAAAGAATAAAGGCAGAGAAAAAGCAAATTGCTTTTGCAAAATTAAATAATTGCCCTACTTCACCTAGAAAAATGCGTTTAGTTGCAGATTTAGTAAGAGGTGTGCAAGTTGAAAAGGCATTAGCTGTATTAAAATTTAGTCAAAAAGAAGCTTCTCGTAAAGTTGAAAAACTTCTTTTGTCTGCTATTGCAAACTGGCAAGCTAAAAATGAAGATGCAGATATTGAAGCAGCTGAATTGTTTGTAAAAACAATTACTGTAGATAGTGGTAGTATGTTAAAAAGATTAAGACCTGCGCCACAAGGTAGAGCACATAGAATAAGAAAACGTTCCAATCATGTAACATTGGTTTTGGGATCTAAAAATAACACGGAGATTTAGTTATGGGACAGAAAACAAATCCAATAGGAAATCGTCTAGGTATTATCAGAGGATGGGAATCTAACTGGTACGGAGGTAATGATTATGGAGATAAGCTTGCTGAGGATGATAAAATTAGAAAATATGTTCATGCTCGTTTAGCAAAGGCAAGTGTTTCTAGGGTTATTATTGAGCGTACGCTTAAATTGATAACAGTAACTATAACAACTGCTAGACCTGGTATTATTATCGGTAAAGGTGGTCAGGAAGTTGATAAGTTAAAAGAAGAGCTTAAGAAAATATCTGGAAAAGAAGTTCAAATAAATATTTTTGAAATTAAAAGACCAGAATTAGATGCTAATCTTGTAGCTGCTAGTGTTGCACGTCAGATAGAAGGAAGAATTTCTTTTAGAAGAGCTATTAAAATGGCTATTGCTGCAGCAATGAGAATGAATGCAGAAGGTATTAAAATTCAAATATCTGGAAGATTAAACGGAGCAGAGATGGCTCGTTCGGAATCTTATAAAGATGGAAGAATTCCTTTGTCTACATTTAGAGCAGATATTGATTATGCTTTACATGAAGCGCATACTACTTATGGTAGATTAGGTATTAAGGTGTGGATAATGAAAGGTGAGGTATATGGTAAGAGAGAGCTTTCTCCGTTAGTAGGTATGTCTAAAGGGCAATCTAATAAAGGTGGTAAGTCTCAAGAAGGAGGAAAAAAACCACGTCGTAGAAAGTAATTTTTTAAAGAAAGAAAAGAATGTTACAGCCAAAAAGAACTAAGTTTCGTAAAGCGCAGAAAGGTCGTATGAAAGGTATCTCAGGAAGAGGTCACCAACTATCTAATGGCATGTTTGGTATAAAGTCTTTGGACTCCAATTTTATTACTTCACGTCAGATAGAAGCGGCTCGTATTGCTGCAACTAGATATATGAAAAGAGAAGGGCAGTTGTGGATTAAAATATTTCCAGATAAGCCTATTACAAAGAAACCTTTAGAAGTACGTATGGGTAAAGGTAAAGGTTCTGTTGAATATTGGGTAGCTGTTGTAAAGCCAGGAAGAATTATGTTCGAAATAGCTGGTGTTCCTTTAGTAGTTGCTAAAGAAGCATTGCGTCTAGCAGCACAAAAATTACCTGTGCAGACTAAGTTTATAATTGCTAGAGATTATTCAGCTTAATTTTTAATTGGAAATATATTATGAAACAATCAGAAATAAAGGAATTATCAGTTGAGCAGTTGAAGCAAAATTTGGCTGAGCACAAAAAACAGCATGCAGATTTAAAAATCGCCCATTCTGTTACTCCATTGGAAAATCCTCTTCAAATAAGAAAAGTGAGAAGAACAGTGGCTAGATTAGCAACAGAGTTAACAAAAAGGGAATTACAATAATCGTTTCTGCTTTATGGAAAAAAGAAATTTAAGAAAAGAGAGAATAGGAGTTGTTACTAGTGACAAAATGGAGAAATCAATTGTGGTTTCAGAAGTTAAACGTGTAAAGCATCCTATGTACGGTAAATTCGTGTTAAAAACAAAGAAATATGTTGCGCACGATGAAAAGAACGATTGCAATATTGGTGATACTGTTAAGATAATGGAAACACGTCCGTTAAGTAAAACTAAATGTTGGAGATTGGTAGAAATCATTGATAGAGCTAAATAATTATGTTACAGCAAGAATCTAGATTAAAAGTAGCGGATAATACAGGGGCAAAAGAAGTTTTGACTATTCGTGTATTGGGTGGTACTAAAAGAAGGTATGCTTCAGTAGGAGATAAAATAGTAGTAACTGTTAAAGATGCTGCACCTAATGGAGGTATAAAGAAAGGAGCTGTTTCTACAGCAGTTGTTGTTAGAACAACTAAAGAAGTAAGAAGACCAGATGGCTCTTATATTCGTTTTGATGATAATGCATGTGTGTTATTGAATCCAACAGGTGAAATGAGAGGAACTCGTGTTTTTGGTCCTGTTGCAAGAGAACTTCGTGACAAGCAGTTCATGAAGATTGTATCATTGGCTCCTGAGGTGCTTTAATATATATCAGAAGATGATTAAGTTAAAAATAAAAGTAGGAGATACAGTTAAGGTTGTTGCTGGAGACCATAAAGGTTCAGAAGGTAAAGTTGTAACTGTTGATAAAATAAAGAATAAAGCGATTGTTGAGGGTGTAAACTTAGTTTCTAAGCATGAGAAGCCAAGTGCAAAAAACCCACAAGGAGGAATCGTTAAAAAGGAAGCTCCTTTACATGTATCAAATCTTTCGTTAATAGATCCAAAATCTGGTGAAACAACTAGAGTTGGTTACGAAGTAAGAGATGGTAAGAAAGTAAGGTTTTCTAAAAAATCTAATGAAGTAATTTAGTTATGGCTTACATTCCAAGATTAAAACAAGAGTATAAAGAACGCATTATTAAAGCGTTAGAAGAAGAGTTTGGTTACAAAAATGTAATGCAAGTTCCTAAGCTTAATAAAATAGTATTAAGTAGAGGAGTTGGTGCTGCTGTTGCTGATAAGAAATTAGTTGATCATGCATTAGATGAGTTAACTACTATTACAGGACAAAAAGCAGTGTCTACATTATCTAAAAAAGATGTTGCCGCTTTTAAATTACGTAAAGGTATGCCAATTGGAGCTAAAGTTACTTTACGTGGAGAACGTATGTATGAGTTCTTAGATAGATTGGTTACTGTTGCATTGCCAAGGGTTAGAGATTTTCAAGGAATTAAAGCTACGGGCTTTGATGGAAGAGGAAATTATAACTTAGGTGTAACAGAGCAAATAATTTTTCCTGAAATGAATATTGATAAAATCAATAGAATTAACGGAATGGATATTACATTTGTAACCTCTGCGGGTACAGATAAAGAAGCAAAATCATTATTAACTGAATTAGGACTACCTTTTAAAAAGAATTAGTATGGCTAAAGAATCAATGAAAGCCCGCGAAGTCAAAAGAGCAAAGACTGTAGCAAAGTATGCTGAAAAAAGAAAAGCTTTAAAAGAAGCTGGAGATTATGAAGCACTACAGAAATTACCTAAAAATGCTTCACCTGTACGTATGCACAATCGTTGTAAACTAACGGGAAGACCTAAAGGGTATATGAGAACTTTTGGTATATCTAGGGTTACATTTAGAGAAATGGCTAATAATGGGTTAATTCCTGGTGTTAGAAAAGCTAGTTGGTAAAAATATAATTGGCTAAAGGTTTGGGATGAATACCAAAAACCATAGCCGCAAATTAATATAAATGAATACAGATCCTGTAGCAGATTATTTAACTCGAATTAGAAACGCAAGTAGTGCGGGGCATAGAGTGGTAGAGATACCAGCTTCTAATTTGAAGAAAGAAATGACAAAAATTTTATTTGATCAAGGGTACATCTTAAGCTATAAGTTTGAAGCTGAAGCTGTTCAAGGGACTATTAAAATAGCCTTGAAATACGACAAGATGACAAAAGATCCTGTGATTAAAAAAATAACAAGAATAAGTAAACCTGGTTTACGTAAATATGTAAATTCTTCCGAATTACCTAGAGTACTTAACGGTTTAGGAGTTGCAATAGTATCTACATCTCATGGAGTTATGACTAGCAAACAAGCTAAGTTAGAAAATGTTGGTGGAGAGGTTTTATGTTACGTTTATTAATAATACTTTAAAAGAATTATAATAATGTCTAGAATAGGTAATAATCCAATAGCAATTCCAGAAGGAGTTACTGTAGATATAAAAGATGATGTTGTTACTGTAAAAGGTAAATTAGGTGAATTAAAGCAAAACTTTTCAGGAGTTTCTATTGAATTAGAAGACGGGCAAGTTTTAGTGAAAAGACCATCTGATTCTAAAGAGCATAAAGCAAAACATGGTCTATACAGATCATTAGTTTTGAATATGGTTAATGGAGTTTCAAAAGGTTGGACTAAAGAGTTAGAATTAGTAGGAGTTGGTTATAGAGCTAGTAATCAGGGTCAGGTTTTAGATCTTGCCTTAGGTTTTTCTCATAACATAGTAATGGAGTTAGCTCCAGAGGTAAAATTGGAAACAGTTTCTGAAAAAGGAAAAAATCCAATTGTAAAATTAACATCACACGACAAACAATTGGTAGGACAGATTGCTGCTAAAATTAGAGCTTTCCGTAAGCCAGAGCCTTACAAAGGAAAGGGTGTTAAGTTTGTTGGGGAACAATTAAGAAGAAAAGCAGGTAAATCGGCCTAATAATTAGTATTATGAAATTATCAAAGACTGAAAGAAGACTAAGAATTAGAAGGAGAATTAGAAAAGTTTCCTTTGGAACATCTGCTAGACCAAGATTGTCTGTGTTTAGAAGTAATAAAGAGATATATGCTCAATTAATAGATGATGAAAAAGGAGTTAGTTTAGCTGCTGCATCGTCTAGAGATAAAAATCTTAGTACTGCTAAAGGAACAAAATCAGAAATAGCTACTTTAGTTGGTAAGGCTATAGCAGATAAAGCACAAAAGATAGGTTTAGAAACGGTTGCTTTTGATAGAGGTGGTTGTTTATATCACGGAAGAGTTAAATCATTAGCAGAAGGAGCTAGAGAAGCTGGACTTAAATTCTAATAAATTATGTACCAAAAATATAAAAACGTAGAGACAGTTAAACCAGGAGGTTTAGAGTTGAAAGATCGTTTGGTAGGAATCCAAAGGGTAACAAAAGTAACAAAAGGTGGTAGAGCATTCGGTTTTTCTGCAATTGTAATAGTAGGAGATGAGAATGGTGTTGTTGGGCATGGTTTAGGAAAGTCTAAAGAAGTAGCAACAGCTATTTCTAAAGCAATAGAAGACGGAAAAAAGAATTTAGTAAGAATTCCTTTAAATAAAGGTACTTTACCTCACGAACAAAAAGGTAAGTTTGGTGGAGCAAGAGTATATGTACAACCAGCATCACATGGTACAGGTGTTATTGCAGGTGGTGCAGTAAGAGCGGTATTAGAAGCAGTTGGAGTACATGATGTATTATCAAAATCTCAAGGTTCTTCTAACCCTCATAACGTAGTAAAAGCTACTTTTGATGCATTATTGCAATTAAGAGGAGCTAAGACTGTAGCAGATCAAAGAGGAATCTCTTTGGAAAAAGTTTTTAAAGGATAAATAAGAATATTATGGCGAAGATCAAAGTTAAACAGTTAAAAAGTGCCATTAAAAGACCTCAGAATCAAAAGAGGACTTTAGAAGCTCTTGGCTTAAGAAAGATTGGTCATGTAGTGGAGCATGAAACTACACCAAGTATTCTTGGTATGATAGATAAAGTTAAACACTTAGTTTCTACTGAGGAAGCTTAATATATATTTTAAGATGAATTTAAGTAATTTAAAACCAGCAGAAGGCTCTGTTCACAGAGAAGGAAAAAGATTAGGTAGAGGTCAAGCTTCTGGGAAAGGTGGTACTGCTGCTAGAGGTCATAAAGGTGCTAAGTCTAGATCAGGTTATTCTAAGAAAATTGGTTTTGAAGGTGGTCAAATGCCACTTCAAAGACGTGTTCCTAAATTTGGTTTCACAAATATTAATAGAAAAGAATACCAAGGAATTAATCTAGATAAATTACAAGGTTTAGTAGATAATGGTGTTGTTAAAGATGCTGTTACTATAGATGTAATTATAGAAAATAGATTAGCAAGGAAAAACGAATTAGTTAAAATTTTAGGTGGTGGTGAATTAAAAGCATCTCTTAAAGTTTCAGCACATAAATTTACAGCTACAGCTAAAGCTGCAATTGAGGCAGCAGGCGGTGAAGTAATAAGTTTATAATATAATATATAGGTAGCACTACTATGAAGAATTTTTTTAATACGTTAGCAAATATTTGGAAAATAGAGGAACTTAAAGGTAAAATTTTAGTTACACTAGGTTTACTTTTGGTTTATCGTTTTGGTGCCCAAATTACGCTTCCTGGAATAGATACACAACAACTAGCGGAGTTGACATCAAACACAGGTCAAGGTATTTTAGGAGTTCTTAACGCTTTTACTGGTGGTGCATTTGCTAAGGCATCTGTTTTTGCTTTAGGTATTATGCCATATATATCAGCATCTATTGTAGTACAATTAATGGGGATAGCTATTCCTTACCTTCAAAAATTACAAAAAGAAGGCGAGAGTGGTAGAAAAACTATTAATCAAATAACAAGATGGTTAACTATTGCAATCTGTATTGTACAAGCTCCTGCTTATTTATTTGGACTAAGTGCATTAGGAGTTCCAGATTCAGCTTTTGTTTTAGGTAAAGGTTTAGATTTTATGATACCTGCAGTTATAATATTAGTTACAGGTACTGTTTTTGCAATGTGGTTAGGAGAAAAAATTACGGATAAAGGAATCGGTAATGGTATATCATTGTTAATAATGATTGGTATTATAGCAACATTACAACAATCTTTTGTACAAGAATTTATATCAAGAACAACTAATAATAACGGAGGTCTTATGTTTATACTCGTAGAAGTTATCATATGGTTCTTAGTTATCTTAGCAAGTGTTTTATTGGTGATGGCAACACGTCAGATACCAGTACAGTATGCTAGAAGAACAGCATCTGGAGAATATGAAAAAGGTTCTAGGCAATATATACCATTAAAGTTAAATGCATCTGGTGTAATGCCAATTATATTTGCTCAAGCTATTATGTTTGCTCCTGCAGCAATTGGACGTCTGTTTGATGATGATTCTTCTGTTGGACAGTGGATGCAAGTTAATTTTAGCGATATGTTTGGATGGGCTTATAATATACTGTTTGGACTGTTAATTATTATATTTACATATTTTTATACAGCGATTACAGTTCCAACAAATAAGATGGCAGATGACCTAAAAAGAAGTGGTGGTTTTATACCTGGAGTTAGACCTGGAAAAGAAACTGGAGATTTTCTTGATAAAATTATGTCATTAATTACGTTACCTGGATCTATATTCTTAGCTTTGCTCGCTGTTTTACCGGCGATAGCAGTAAAACTTTTAGGAATTCAGCCTGGATGGGCTTTATTTTACGGAGGAACATCGCTTTTAATTATGGTAGGTGTGGCAATAGATACGGTACAACAGGTTAATTCATATTTGCTTAATAGGCATTATGATGGACTAATGAAAACTGGTAAAAATAGAAAAGTAGCATAAAGTATGGCTAAACAAGCAGCAATAGAACAAGATGGAAGCATCATTGAAGCATTGTCTAACGCAATGTTCCGCGTAGAATTAGAAAACGGACATGTAGTTACAGCACATATTTCAGGAAAAATGCGTATGCATTATATAAAGTTATTACCAGGGGATAAAGTTAAGTTAGAAATGAGTCCCTATGATTTAACAAAAGCAAGAATTACATATAGATATTAAGCTAATAGGATGAAAGTTAGAGCATCAATAAAAAAGAGGAGTGCCGAGTGCAAGATTGTACGTAGAAAAGGCAGATTGTACGTAATTAATAAAAAGAATCCTAGATTTAAACAAAGACAAGGGTAATTATGGCAAGAATTGCAGGTGTAGATATACCAAAACAAAAAAGAGGAGTTATAGCTCTTACTTACATTTTCGGTATCGGAAATAGTAAAGCTAAAGAGATTTTAGCTAAAGCTGAAGTTAGTGAAGATACTAAAGTATCAGATTGGAATGATGATGAAATTAGCCGAATTCGTGAGGCAGTTTCTTCATTAACCATAGAAGGTGAACTTCGATCTGAGATTCAGTTGAACCTTAAACGTTTAATGGATATTGGATGTTACAGAGGTATACGTCATAGGTCTGGGCTTCCATTGAGAGGTCAAAGAACTAAGAACAACTCTAGAACAAGAAAAGGTAAAAGAAAGACAGTTGCTAACAAGAAAAAAGCAACTAAGTAATAATTAGAAATTATAGTCTTTAGTCTTTAGACGTTGGAAGGAATCTGTTTGAAATTATAATGGTTTAGGATTCTAGCGACTATCAACTAATACTAAACACTAGAAAATTATGGCAAAGTCAAATACAAAAACGACTAAAAAGCGTAAAGTTATAGTAGAATCTGTTGGTGAAGCACACGTTACTGCTTCTTTTAACAACATTATTATATCTTTAACAAACAAAAAAGGAGATGTAATCTCATGGTCATCAGCAGGTAAGATGGGATTCAGAGGTTCTAAAAAGAATACTCCATATGCAGCGCAAGTTGCGGCTGAAGATTGTGCAAAAGTTGCTCATGAAGCTGGTCTTAGAAAAGTAAAAGTTTACGTTAAAGGACCAGGTAATGGTAGAGAATCTGCAATTCGTTCAGTACATAATGCAGGTATAGAAGTTACAGAAATTATTGCTGTTACTCCATTACCACACAATGTATGTAGACCTCCTAAAAGAAGAAGAGTTTAATTAATATATAATCAAAATAGCCCTATTAGGGCTATTTCTAGGAAATGTAGTTACGATTATCGAAGGATAAGCCTTAATTCATAATCACATTTCTAAATTTAAAGAAGATGGCAAGATATACAGGACCAAAAACTAAAATTGCTCGTAAATTTGGCGAAGCAATATTCGGAGACGATAAAGCTTTTGAAAAAAGAAATTATCCTCCAGGACAACACGGTAACAACAGACGCCGTGGAAAAAAATCTGAATATGCAATCCAATTAATGGAGAAGCAAAAAGCTAAATATACTTATGGTATTTTAGAAAAGCAATTCAGAAACTTATTCTCTAAAGCAAACAGAAGTAAAGGTGTAACAGGTGAAGTTTTACTTCAGTTATGTGAATCACGTTTAGATAATGTTGTTTACAGAATGGGTATATCTACTTCAAGAAGTGGAGCAAGACAATTAGTATCGCACAGACACATAACTGTAAATGGTGAGTTGTTAAACGTACCATCTTACTCAGTTAAGCCTGGAGATGTTATTGGAGTTAGAGAAAAATCTAAATCATTACAAACTATACAAGACTCTTTGGCAGCAAATAGTAGTGTATACGAGTGGATTACATGGAACACTGAAAAGAAAGAGGGTACTTTTGTTACTACTCCTGAGAGAATTCAGATTCCAGAAAATATAAAAGAACAATTAATCGTCGAGTTATACTCTAAATAAACAACACTGATCTAATTATGGCATTATTAAATTTTCAAAAGCCCGATAAAGTTATAATGATTGATTCTACCGATTTTGAAGGGAAGTTTGAATTCCGCCCTTTAGAACCTGGTTATGGATTAACTGTTGGAAACGCGCTAAGAAGAGTATTACTTTCTTCATTAGAAGGTTTTGCTATTACATCAATAAGAATAGATAAAGTTGAGCACGAATTTTCAGTTATCCCTGGTGTTGTAGAAGACGTTACAGAGATTATTCTGAACTTAAAACAAGTTCGTTTTAAGCGTCAAATAGAAGATGTAGAGACTGAAGCAGTATCTATTTCTGTAAGTGGTAAGCAACAATTAACAGCTGGAGATTTTCAGAAATTTATTTCAGGATATCAGGTACTTAATCCAGATTTAGTTATTTGTAATATGGATCCTAAAGTTAGTATCAATATGGAAATCATTATTGAGAAAGGTCGTGGGTACGTACCAGCTGAAGAAAATAAAAAATCGGGTGTTCCATTAGGTAGCATAGCAATAGATTCTATATTTACACCTATTAAAAATGTAAAATATAGTATAGAAAACTATCGTGTAGAGCAAAAAACAGATTACGAAAAATTAATTTTCGAAATTGTTTCTGATGGTTCTATAGCACCTAAAGATGCTTTAACAGAAGCAGCTAAGGTTCTTATTCACCATTTTATGTTATTCTCTGATGAGCGTATTACGTTGGAAGCAGATGAAATAGCACAGACTGAAACATATGATGAGGAATCGTTACATATGCGTCAGTTATTAAAAACGAAGTTGGTAGATATGGATTTATCTGTAAGAGCTTTAAATTGTTTAAAAGCAGCAGAGGTAGATACATTAGGAGATTTAGTCTCTTTTAATAAAAATGATTTAATGAAGTTTAGAAACTTTGGTAAGAAATCGTTAACTGAGTTAGAAGAGTTAGTGATTAATAAAGGACTAAGTTTTGGAATGGATTTATCGAAATATAAATTAGATAAGGATTAAATAATCATATTTTGCTCTCCTATTAAATGGATTTGGTAGCAAGATGATAAATTAGAAAAAATGAGACACGGAAAAAAGGTTAATCATTTAGGAAGAAAAACAGCGCATAGAAAAGCTATGTTAGCTAATATGGCATGTTCTTTAATAGAACACAAAAGAATTAATACAACTGTAGCTAAAGCAAAAGCTTTAAAACAGTTTATTGAGCCATTAATTACTAAAGCTAAAACCGAAAACAACCAGACAACAGAAAAAGGTACGCACAATAGACGTATTGTTTTTAAAAGTCTTAGAGATAAATATGCTGTTACTGAGTTATTTGGTGGTGTTGCTGAGAAAATAGGTGAAAGACCTGGAGGATATACAAGAATTATCAAATTAGGTAATCGTCTTGGAGATAACGCTGATATGGCTTTAATAGAGCTTGTAGATTACAATGAAATTTACAGCGTAGGCAAATCAAAAGAAAAAGCTAAGAAATCAACAAGAAGAAGTAGAAGTAAGAAAGCTGCCGCTCCTGCTGTTGAGACTGAAACTAAAACTGATGATTCAGAAGAATAAAAAAATGGTATTATTTTTTTAATATTCACAAAAGGATAGGCTTAGTAGTCTATCCTTTTTTTTATGTTAATCAATCAAATAATTTTTTTCAATAATTAAATGAAGTATCAAACTAAAAAGAAAGCATTAATTTTATTAGCAGATGGCACTATTTTTTATGGTAAATCTGTAGGGGATAAAGAAGGAACAGCCTTTGGAGAGGTTTGTTTTAATACTGGTATGACTGGTTATCAAGAAATTTTTACTGATCCATCTTACTTTGGTCAGTTAATGGTAACTACAAATGCACATATTGGTAACTATGGAACTAATAGTGATGAAAATGAATCAGATTCTGTTAAAATAGCAGGTTTAATATGTAAGAACTTTAGTTATGAGTATTCTAGAGATAATGCAGATTCTAGCTTACCATCCTTTTTAGATGACAATAAGCTTTTTGCAATATCCGATGTAGATACAAGAGCATTAGTTAGTTATATTAGAGATAATGGAGCTATGAATGCTGTTGTCTCTACAGACGTTGATAACATAGGTAGTCTAAAAGAGCAATTAGCAAAAGTACCTAGTATGAATGGTTTAGAACTAGCTTCTAAAGTATCTACTAAAGAACCATATTTTTATGGAGATGAAAATGCAACGTTTAAAATTTCTGCCTTAGATATAGGAATTAAAAAGAACATTTTAAGAAACTTAGCAAAAAGAGGAGCATATATTAAAGTATTTCCTTATAATACTAGTTTTGAGGAGTTAAAAGAATGGAATCCTGATGGTTACTTTATTTCTAATGGACCTGGTGATCCAGAACCATTGAATGAAGCTATTGCAACGGCTAAAGAAATTATAGCAAGCGATAAGCCTTTGTTTGGAATATGTTTAGGTCACCAAGTAATTGCATTAGCAAATGGTATTTCTACATACAAAATGCACAATGGGCATAGAGGTATTAACCACCCAGTGAAAAATTTCTTAACAGGAAAAGGTGAAATAACATCTCAGAATCATGGTTTTGCTATTAGTAGAGAAGAGACAGAAGCGCATGCTGGTGTAGAAATTACACATGAGCATTTAAATGATCAGACTGTGGCAGGAATTAGAATGAAAGATAAAAATGTATTTTCTGTTCAATACCACCCAGAAGCGGGTCCAGGTCCAAATGACGCAACATATTTGTTTGACCAATTTTTCGATTTAATTAAAACAAATTCTAACTAAAACGTTATAGCTTTAAATTAAGGTTATTATATAGCGAATAGCTTACTGTAAAGCCTATAGTTATAGGTGCGGTTTTGTATATTTGCGGCGTAAAATTAACAATATTAAATAAAAGTAAATCATATGAGTATCATCGTTAATGTTCATGCAAGACAAATTCTTGATTCACGTGGAAATCCAACAGTAGAAGTAGATGTTGTAACAGAAAATGGAATATTAGGTAGAGCTGCTGTACCATCTGGAGCTTCAACAGGTGAGCATGAAGCAGTAGAGCTTCGTGATGGAGGTAAAGATTACATGGGAAAAGGAGTTTTAAAAGCTGTTTCTAATGTTAATGAAGTAATTGCTGAAGAATTAATAGGTTTTTCAATTTTTGATCAAAACTTAATCGATCAAACAATGATTGATTTAGATGGTACGCCAAATAAATCTAAATTAGGAGCTAATGCAATTTTAGGTGTTTCCTTAGCAGTAGCTAAAGCAGCAGCAAATGAATTGGGGATGCCTTTATATAGATATGTTGGTGGAGTAAGTGCTAATACACTACCTGTACCAATGATGAATATTATAAATGGAGGTTCACACTCAGATGCTCCTATTGCATTTCAGGAGTTTATGGTAATGCCAGTAAAAGCTAAAAACTTTACGCATGCTATGCAAATGGGAACAGAAATTTTTCATAACCTTAAAAAAGTATTGCATGATCGTGGTTTAAGTACTGCTGTTGGTGATGAAGGTGGTTTTGCGCCAAACTTAGAAGGAGGTACAGAAGATGCTTTAGATTCTATTAAGCTAGCTGTAACTAATGCTGGTTATACATTTGGTGATGATGTAATGGTTGCCTTGGATTGTGCTGCTGCAGAATTTTTTGTTGATGGTAAATACGATTATAAGAAATTTGAAGGTGATTCAGGAGTAATAAGAACAAGTGAAGAACAAGCAGATTACTTAGCTGAATTAGCAGCTAAATATCCGATTATTTCTATTGAAGATGGAATGGATGAGAATGATTGGGCTGGTTGGAAATACTTAACAGATAAAATAGGAGATAAAGTACAGTTAGTGGGTGATGATTTATTTGTTACTAATGTAGAACGTTTATCTCGTGGTATTAAAGAAAACATAGCAAATTCTATCTTAATTAAAGTAAACCAAATAGGTACTCTTACCGAGACTATATCTGCTGTAAACATGGCACATAATGCTGGATATACATCAGTAATGTCTCACCGTTCAGGAGAAACAGAAGATAATACAATTGCAGATTTAGCGGTGGCATTAAATACTGGGCAAATTAAGACAGGTTCTGCTTCTCGTTCTGATCGTATGGCTAAATACAATCAATTACTTAGAATAGAAGAAGAATTAGGTAGTGTAGCATATTTCCCACAAGAAAATGCATTTAAAATAAAATAATACGAGTATTTTATTCGTTATGTAAAAGCCTTTCTAAATTTAGAAAGGCTTTTTTTGTACAATTTCTTATCATATAATTAATAGTATTTAAGAATTAATTAATTATCTTTTTAACGTTAAAAGTATTAACATAAAATATCTATAGAAATTTAATGAATAATTTTCTTTTTGTTGCTGCTGAGAATGACGCCATTCCTAAGTGTAAAGCAGGTGGAATGGGCGATGTTGTTAGAGACGTTCCTAGGCAAATATCTGAACGTGGAGATAAAGTACATGTAGTAGTCCCAGCTTATTCTAGGTTGCATATAAATGGAACTTTTAAAGCGCATATAAATTTTCGGTTACGAGGAATAGATTATATAGCAGAGTTATATGAGGTTGCTCCTAAAAAAGAAATAAAAAATATACATCATTATGTAATACATCATCCAGAAATAGAAGCAGGTGATATAGCGCATATGTATCATAATGATCCAGAAGAACCTTTTTATACCGATGCTATAAAATATTTTATTTTTTGTGCAGCTATTGCGGAAGCTATAAAAAATGGAGATTTTGGTAAATTAGATATCGTTCATATGCACGATTGGCATACTAGTTTATTGTTGTTTTTACGAGAGTATCATCCAGAATATACCGTATTAAAAGAAATTAGATTTGTATATAGTATTCATAACTTAGCAATACAAGGCATACGACCTTTTGAAAATAATTATTCGTCTGTAAAAAATTGGTTTCCAAATATCGAATTAGATATAGATAAATTAAAAGATTATAGATATCAAGATTGTATTAATTTAATGTCTGTAGGGATTAGATTAGCAGATATGGTCCATACAGTATCACCATCTTACAAGGAAGATATTTTGTTGCCGAGTACTCCTCCAGAATTTATAGGCGGAGAGGGTTTAGAAAAAGACTTATTAAAAGCAAATAGTGAAGGTCGCTTAATAGGTATTCTTAACGGATGCAATTATAGTAATATAAGAATTGCGGATAAAAACAATCTATATACTAATATTATTACGGCTATTTTTCAATGGTTACAAGAAGAATCTAAAAAATATAAAGCCGATTTTTTAGCACATACAGGAGAAAAAGTAATAAAATTTATGAAAGAGCCTCCAAGTTTTATTTTTTCTAGCGTAGCACGTTTAACAGAGCAGAAATTTTATTTCTTTAAAAGGTCTCCCGATGTTCTTAAATCAATATTAAAAAAGTTAAAGCGTATTAATGGAGTTTATGTACTTTTAGGAACAGGAATTCCTGAATATGAAGAATTGTTTAGAGAGATAAGTTATGAAAACGATAATTTTATATTTATAAACGGACAATCAGAAGACGTAATAGATTCAATTTATCTAGAAACAGATTTATATTTTATGCCAAGTTTATTTGAGCCTTGTGGTATAAGTCAAATGTTAGCCATGAGAAACGGACACCCTTGTTTAGTACATCATACAGGAGGATTAAAAGATACAGTAGTAAATTTAAAATCGGGTTTTAGTTTCAATGGCGATACCTACGATGATAAAATTAAAAATATGGAAGAAGCTGTAGATTTGGCTTTAAAAACTTTTTCTACAGATAAAAATACTTGGAAAAAAATAAAGTCCAATGCTAAAAAGGTAAAATTTACATGGAAAAAATCAGTTGATCAATATTATGTTGATCTATATTCGATAAATATGTAATTTTTATCGAGTTATAATTAAGAACTCACAAAAAAAAACTATATATCAATAGTTTTGTTAATAATGACTTAAATGGTTTACAAAGGATTGTTAAGGTTGTGTGTTTTTCTTAAATTTACAGTTCGATTAAAATTAGTAAAACATTCAAATGTCAGATAAAGCAACTTTAGAATACAAAGGAGATAAATACGAATTTCCAGTTATTGAAGGTTCAGAAAATGAGCTTGCTATTAATATAAAAACATTAAGAGGAGCATCGGGTATGATTACCATTGATCCTGGGTATAAAAATACAGGGTCATGCGAAAGCGCTATTACTTTCTTAGATGGAGAAAAGGGAATATTAAGCTATAGAGGATATTCCATTGAAGAGCTAGCGGAGAAAGCAGATTTTTTAGAAGTTGCTTATCTTTTAATATTTGGAGAGTTACCTAACAAAGAGCAATTAGATAAGTTTCATCATGATATAAAATCAGAATCTCATGTAGATGAGGAGATGAAGAAAATTTTGGATGGTTTTCCAAAATCTGCCCACCCAATGGGAGTTTTATCATCTTTAACTAGTGCATTAGTAGCTTTTAATCCAGAAAGCGTAGATGTATCTTCCGAAAAAGAAATGTACGATGCTATCGTTACTCTATTAGCTAAGTTTCCGGTATTGGTTGCATGGGCTATGCGTAAGAAAAAAGGCTTGCCATTAGATTATGGAGATGATAGTTTAGGTTATGTAGAAAACATTCATAAAATGATGTTTAAAAAACCTAACCAAGAATATAAGAAAAATAAAATAGTTATAGATGCATTAGATAAGTTACTAATTTTACATGCAGACCATGAGCAAAACTGTTCTACATCTACTGTACGTATAGTAGGTTCTTCTCATGCAGGTTTATTTGCTTCGATATCTGCTGGTATTTCTGCTTTATGGGGACCTTTACATGGAGGCGCTAACCAAGCAGTATTAGAAATGTTAGAAGCTATTGAGGCTGATGGTGGAGATACTAAAAAATATATGGCTAAAGCAAAAGATAAGAGTGATCCTTTTAGACTTATGGGCTTTGGACATAGAGTATATAAAAACTTTGATCCTAGAGCAAAAATTATAAAAGTTGCTGCAGATGAAGTTTTAAACGATTTAGGAATAGATGATCCTATTTTAGAAATTGCTAAAGGTTTAGAGCAAGAAGCATTAAACGATGAGTACTTTGTAAAAAGAAAATTATATCCTAATGTAGATTTTTACTCAGGTATTATATACAGAGCATTAGGTATACCAACAGAAATGTTTACGGTAATGTTTGCTTTAGGACGTTTACCAGGTTGGATAGCACAATGGAGAGAAATGCGTTTAAAAAACGAACCAATTGGTCGTCCAAGACAAGTATATGTTGGGGAAAATCTAAGACCTTTTGTAGCGGTAGAAAAAAGATAATAATATAAAGTATATTTATATAAAACCCTATTGTAATGTATTTGCAATGGGGTTATTTTTTTAGCATATATTTATGTTGTAAATGAGTAATAATAACCCCAAACTTACATTGTAAAAATGTTGAAATTATCTATTACAAACGAAACAGCTACATTAAAAGCTGTTTTGTTGGGAACAGCTAAAAGTTGTGGTCTTGTACCAAAACCAGAAGAAGCTTACGATCCTAAATCGTTAGAACATATACTAGCTGGTACTTATCCTAAGGAAAAAGATATGATATTAGAAATGGATGCTTTTGCAGCTGTTTTAAAAAAATATGATGTAAAGGTCTATAGACCAGAAATTTTAGAGAATTGTAATCAAATTTTTTCTAGAGATATAGCATTTGTTATTGAAGATAAATTAATAAAAGCAAATATACTTCCAGACAGAGAAGAAGAATTAGATGCAATATTACATGTGCTAGATGAGATTAACCCAGTAAATATTATAACTCCGCCAGAAGAAGTGCATGTAGAAGGTGGTGATGTAATGCCATGGAACGATTATATATTTATAGGAACTTATACAAAAGATGACTATGCAGATTATATTACGGCAAGAACAAATAAAGAAGCCGTAGATTTTATTAGAACTACATTTTCTAATAAAACAATTAAATCTTTTGAACTTAGAAAATCTAATACAAATGCAAAAGAAAATGCATTACATTTAGATTGTTGTTTTCAGCCCATAGGAAAAGATAAAGCAATACTGCATAAAAATGGGTTTTTAGTAGAAGAAGAATATAAGTGGCTTGTATCTTATTTTGGGCAAGAAAATATTTTTGAAATAACAAAAGAAGAAATGTATAACATGTATAGCAATGTTTTTTCTATCTCTCCAGGGGTAGTAGTTTCTGAACGTAGCTTTACAAGATTAAATAATTGGCTTAAAGAAAAAGGGTTTGTGGTGGAAGAAATTCCATATTCAGAAATTTCTAAGCAAGAAGGGCTATTGCGCTGTAGTACAATGCCTTTGGTTAGGTGTTAAGCTTAATGAACTTAAGAATTAAATAGTATTAAAATAAAATTAACATTTTAAATTTTGTTTTGTAGACGAGTGGTCATAATTTTGTTTAAGGTTTGAATAAATGACGAAGATGGTAAATAGCGAAGTAAAATCTGATTTCCTAATAGAAAAGGGAATAGAATTACTATGGTCTAAAGGTTATAATGGTACCAGTGTTAATGATATTGTAAAGGCAGCAGATGTACCTAAAGGTTCTTTCTATTTTTATTTTAAAAGCAAAGAAGATTTTGTAATAAAGGTTATAGAGAAATATTTTGATTGTCATTTTGGTCCGGCAAAAAAAATATTAAGTAATAAATTAATATCACCTAAACAAAGGCTTTTAGATTTTCATCAGTATCGGTATGATATGCTAAAGAATGAAATGGAGTTTACTAAAGGATGTTTGGCTTGTAATATAGGTACAGAAATGTCTGACCATAATGAGAATATTAGGCAGATAATTATGGTAAAAGAGCAATTGATTTTATCTCTTATAACAGAAGTGATAAAGGAAGCGCAAGATATAGGAGAGATAAATAAAACTATTAAAGCAGAAGATATGGCTGCTTTTATAGAAGATGCAGGAAAAGGAGCAATGACTACAATGAAAGAGATGAAAAGTTCTTATCCTATTGATAATTTTATGAATGTGATTAAAACAATTTTTATAAAGTAATTTTTTTTGTAATTATTATAGATGACTGGTCAACTATTAAAAATATTATCAAATTTGTCCATTAATTAAAAGTAGTATCGTCTATAAAGAAAAAGCTAATAAAGAATCAATTAACAACAAACAACAAAAAAATGAATGCACTAAAAAAAATGAAAAAATCGTCCAGTAGATTTGTAGTAAAGTGGTCAGAATTTGTCATTAAGAACAAATGGATTGTTTTAGGGTTAACATTGCTTTTAGCCTTAGGTTTAGGTTCTCAGGGTAAAATGGAATTTGATGGTGACTACCATGTATTCTTTAGTGAATCTAACCCCGAATTAGAAGCTTTTGATGCACTGCAAGAAAAATATACGAAAGATGATAATGTTATTTTAGTATTAACTCCCGATAATGAAGATGTATTTACCAAGGAAAATTTGGTTGCTATAGAAGAGTTAACAGCAGAATCGTGGAATACTCCTTATTCTTCTAGGGTAGATGCTATAACTAATTTTCAGCATACAAAAGCAGAGGGAGACGACTTGTATGTAGACGATTTATCGTATGAATCTTCTTTAAAAACTAAGGAGGAAATAGAAGAAATAAAGAAGAATGCACTAAAAGAACCTTTACTAGTTAATCGTATTATTAATAAAAAGGGGAGTGTTACGGCAATAAACATTACCGTTAAATTACCAGGAGAAGATAGCTCTAAAGAAATTCCAGAAGTAACAGCTTTTGTTAGAGCTATGGTAGCTAAATTTAAAGAACAACATCCAAATTTTAAAGTACATTCCTCTGGGTTGGTACCTTTAAATACTGCCTTTTTTGAAGCTTCAATGCGAGATTTAATGTTAACAATGATAATGCTACTTATTGTTATTATAACAACGCTTATACTAACAAGAAATATTTTTGCAACTATAGCCACATCAATTGTAGTAATAGCATCTATTATTAGTGCCGTAGGTTTTGTAGGCTTAACAGGCTTAAAATTAACACCACCATCAGCCGTATTTCCAACAATGATATTAACGTTGGCTGTGGCAGATAGTATTCATATTTTAATAACCATGTTGCAAAAGATGCGTACAGATGGGTTAAATAAATACGATGCTCTTAAAGAATCTATGCGATTAAATTTTATGCCTGTATTTATAACTAGTTTAACAACTATAATAGGTTTTTTAACCATGAATTTTGGCGACGTCCCACCATTTTGGCATTTAGGAAATATAACAGCATTTGGTATGACAATGGCTTTCCTTTTTTCAACCACATTATTACCAGCTTTAATGGCAATTTTTCCAATAAAGGCGAAAGCAAAAGCAGGAGACAAAAAAGAAGAGAAGAATGGTTACACAGCTATTGGTAATTATGTAGTAAAAAGCCCTTTGAAGCTTACTATAATTTCATCTGTAATTATTTTAGGATTAACATATTTAGCTACAAAAAATACATTTAATGATGAGTTTATTAATTATTTTGATGAGAGTGTAGCGTTTAGAACAGATACAGATTATATAAGCAAAAACTTAACAGGAATTTATAACGTAGAATATTCGGTAGCTAGTGGTGAAAGCGGAGGAATTAATAATCCAGAGTATCTTTCTAAATTAAATGATTTCGAAGATTGGTTAAATCAACAACCAGAAGTAATTCATGTAAATGCTTTTAGTGAAGTAGCAAGGCGTGTAAACCGTTCTATGCACGGTGATCAAGAATCGTATTATAAAGTACCTAATAATAGAGAAGAAGCGGCTCAATATTTATTGCTTTATGAATTGTCTTTGCCTTTTGGATTAGACCTAAATAATCAGATTAATGTAGATAAATCTGAAACACGTGTTACGGTTACCATAGAAAATGTATCTAGTGCAGAAATGATTGAGTTTTCTAAAAGAGGAGAAGATTGGTTAAAAATGCATACACCAGAATATATGCATGCTATAGCAGTGAGTCCAACTTTAATGTTTTCTAAATTAGGTTTTAGGCAAGCAGATAGTATGTTTAAAGGAAATATAATAGCTCTTATTTTAATTTCATTAGTACTAATGTTTGCTTTAAGAAATTTTAAATTAGGATTGTTAAGCATTATTCCTAATGTAACTCCAGTATTAGTCGGTTTTGGTATTTGGGCATTGTACAAAGGACAAATAAATACAGGAATGGTCATTGTTTTTGGTATGACTCTAGGTATTATTGTGGATGATACAGTACATTTTATGAGTAAATTTTTAAGGGCAAGAAGAGAATTAGGGTATAATGCGTCACAAGCAGTTGTTTACGCTTTTGAAACAGTAGGAAAAGCATTAGTAACAACAACTATAGTTTTATTGGCTGGGTTTACCGTATTGTCAACATCCTCATTTGCATTAAATAGTTACATGGCTAGAATAACAGTTATTATTATAGTTTCTGCGCTTATTATAGATTTTGTATTACTACCATCGCTCTTAATATTAATGAGTAAGAAAGAGAAAAAATAATAATTATATAGAAGAAAAATAAACTAGAATTAAGTATTTAAAGATTAAAAAAGAATAAAATGAAAAAAGTAATAATATTATCAATAGCGCTATTAGGAGTATTAGTATTAAATGCACAAACACCAGAGGAAAGAGGCTTGCAAATAGCAAAAGCAGCAGAAAAAGCAGACTTAGGTTTTGGAAGCAGTTCTGTAGAATTAAAAATGATTTTAAAGAATAAAAACGGACAAACAAGCGAACGTTTTTTATCTACAAAAACACTGGAGCTTATAGAAGATGGCGATAAGTCTCTTATTGTTTTTAATAGCCCAAAAGATGTAAAAGGAACAGCAACTCTTACATTTACGCATAAAATAGGATCAGATGACCAATGGTTGTATTTGCCTTCGATAAAAAGAGTAAAAAGGATTTCATCTAATAATAAATCGGGACCCTTTGTAGGTAGCGAGTTTGCATATGAAGATTTATCGTCTCAAGAAGTAGAAAAGTATAAGTATAAATTTTTAGAAGAAAAAGGAAACCTACTTATTGTAGAGCAAGATCCTGTAGATCTTAAATCTGGCTATACAAGAAGAATCGTTACTTATAATAAAGATAAGGGATATAGAATAGAAAAAGTTGAATTTTATGACAGGAAAAATTCTCTATTAAAAACACTAACGTATTCAGATTATGTAGTATATAAAAATAAATTTTGGAGAGCAGGTACTTTTCTTATGGTAAACCATCAAAGTAATAAAGAAACGCTTTTAAAATTTAGCGAGTATAATTTTGATGTAAAATTATCCGATGAAGATTTTTCTCAGGTTGCATTACAGCGAGCTGGTAAATAAGTAAACTAAACTTAATTATTAGGTAAGGTCAATAATTTATATGTACATGTATTGGGGTGCTATTTTGTTTTAATCCTATCAATATATATTCTTATTGATCTTACCTTTTTTACATATGATTTATGAAAAACAATAAGATTTTAGTTTTCTTTTTCAGTCTTTTTTTTATAATTTCTGGGATAGCACAAAATGAGGAAGAAAAAAAAATAAGTCAAGAATTCGAATTCGAAATAGCAGCAGAATACCGTTATTTTGTAGATGAAGGTCAGTTTAATGGGCAAGAGAATCATTATCCATCAGTTTCCTTTCAGCCAGAGTATGCTTTAGATTGGAATAAGGGATATGAGAGTGTAAATTTTAAAGGTTTTTTAAGATTAGATAAAGACAATAAGAGAACTCATTGGGATATTAGAGAGTTGTATTATCAGAAAGCAAAAGGAAATTGGGAGTTAAATATAGGTTTAAAAAAAGTATATTGGGGAGTAGCAGAGAGTAACCACTTGGTAGATATAGTAAACCAAACAGATGCCGTAGAAACATTTGATGGAGAAGAAAAGTTAGGGCAACCTATGGTACAATTTAGTTGGATAACAAATAAAATTGGAACCTTTGATTTTTATTATTTACCATACCACCGTAAACGAACTTTTCCTGGAGAAAAAGGAAGAACACGTTTTGGTGTTGTTATCGATAAAGATGATATAGCATATGAAAGTGGAGCTCAAGAATGGAGACAAGACATGGCAGTACGTTGGAAACATTATTTTGGCATTTTTGATGTGGCATTTTCTCATTTTTATGGAAACGGAAGAGAGCCATTATTTGTTTTTGATAACCTCGGAAATATAAATTCTTTTTATCCCGTAATTAACCAAACAGGTGTAGAAGTGCAGGTTACGCACAGTGCTTTTCTTTGGAAATTAGAATCTATTTATAGAAATGCTAAAGCGCAAAAATTTATGGCCTTAGCTGCTGGTTTAGAGTATACTTTTAGTAATATAGATGGCAACGGTTTAGATATTGGAGTTTTAGGAGAATATCTATATGATGAGAGAGATGAACTGGCCTTAAGTGCATTACAAAATGATGTCTTTTTTGGAAGCAGAATAGCGTTTAACGATACACAAGATACATCTATATTAGTAGGAGGTATTTTTGATATTGAAAAAAGTAGTAAAATCTTTAGTTTAGAAGCTACCAGACGTATAGCTAATAGTTGGACGGCCGAGGTTGAAGCTAGAATTTTTAATGACGTGGATAGTAACGAGCTTATTTTAAGTAATTTTAAAAATGATAGTTTTTTAAGGTTATCTATATCTAAATTTTTTTAAAAGAACATTTACAATCAATAGAATAATATACTTTTAAAATTATAACTTTACACGTGTTATAAATTATATTTTTAATTAAAATAGATTTGTAAATGAAACAGATAACAAACACCATATTAATGGTGCGCCCTATAAATTTTCGAAAAAACGAACAGACAGTAGCTAATAATTTTTTTCAAAAAGATGTAGATGCTGAAAATAGAGCAATAAATACCCTAGCACAAAAAGAATTTGATGATTTTGTTTCAGTATTAAAGGAGAAAGGGGTAAATGTTATTGTTGTTAATGATACTGATGAATATGATACTCCTGATGCTATTTTTCCTAATAATTGGGTGTCGTTTCATGCCAATGGTACAGTAGGCTTATATCCAATGTATGCAGAAAACAGAAGAAAAGAACGTAGAGAAGATATATTAGAAAAGTTAGAAGAAGAGGGCTTTCTAATAGAAAATGTAATGGATTATACCGCTGCAGAAGAGGAGGAGATATATTTAGAAGGTACTGGTAGTTTGTTGTTAGATAGAGTAAATAAGAAAGCCTATTGTGCATTATCTGCAAGGGCTAATGAAGAGTTATTTATAGAGTTCTGCGAAGATTTTGATTATATGCCAGTACTTTTTACTGCAAACCAATCTGTTAACGGAAAACGTTCGCCTATATACCATACTAATGTTATGATGGCTTTAGCAGAGCAGTTTGCAATTATTTGTTTAGATACTATAGATGATAAAAAAGAAAAGAAAAATGTAGTTCAGCATTTAAAAGAAAGCAAAAAAGAAATTATTACTATAACAGAGGAGCAAATGCATTGTTTTTCTGGGAATATGTTACAAGTTTTAGGGGCTGAAGAAAAAAAGTATTTAGTAATGAGTTCAGCAGCGTATCATAGTTTAAAAGAAGCACAAATAAAGCAAATAGAAAAATATTGTAGCATACTGCACAGTTCCTTAGAAACAATTGAAACTTGTGGGGGAGGTAGTGCTCGTTGTATGATGGCTGAGGTGTTTTTACCAACCGTATAGATTTATTTCTTCATAGAGTGGGTCGTCCTAAAACAGGTTTACAGTTTGTTAAATAAAAAAAGCTTCTCAGAAATGAGAAGCTTTAAACCAAAGTAACCTAATTACAACCAATAATTATTATTTTCAATGCTTTTGATTATGGGTTTATAAGCTCTTTTGTAAAAGACTTCCTATTGCTAGGAAGCCTTTTTAACCAAAGTAACCTAATTACAACCAATAATTA
>CALHVB010000059.1 GCA_938039345.1 uncultured Sediminicola sp. | reverse complement strand
TTATACAGGGGTAGAAGCTTACCCTGTTTCAGAAGAAGAATTGCTACAATTAAATTATATATCGGAATTAAAAGCTTTTGATTTTGAAACTATTTTTAAAAAGATGCATAGTATAGATTGGGAAGTTAGTTTTCCAATTTGTGAACAATTATCATTAACAAAACAACAAAAAGATTTCATGGAAATTAAAGATGTTGATTGTTACGATTTGGTGTATTTTGATGCTTTTGGAGCTAGAGTGCAACCAGAATTATGGACAGAGGAAGTTTTTTCTATAATGTATACTGCTATGAAAAATAATGGGATATTGGTAACTTATGCAGCAAAAGGAAGTGTCAGAAGGGCTATGTTAGCAGTAGGTTTTAAGGTAGAGCGCTTGCCTGGACCTCCAGGAAAAAGAGAAATGCTAAGAGCAACTAAAGAAATAGTTTAGTCTAAAATGTTAAAGCTTATTTAAATTTAATAGCTATACTGGTTTATTGGCTTACCTTGTATATGTTAACATGTAGAAAATTGAGAATATGAAGATTTTGATAACAGGCGCAACAGGATTAATAGGGAGCGAGATAGTAGCGCTATGTCTTAGCCAAAACATTGCTATTAATTATTTAACTACAAGTAAAAAAAAGATTGTATCTAAAGATAATTATCAAGGGTTTTATTGGAATCCTAAAAAGAATGAGATAGATACTAATGCTTTTAAAGGTGTTACTGCAATAATAAATTTAGCAGGAGCTAGTGTATCTAAAAGATGGACTCCTGCTTATAAGCAAGAAATAATTTTGAGTAGGGTAGATAGTTTAAAAACCCTTTATAGCGCTTTAGAGGAAAATAAAAATAATACCGTAAATTCTATTGTCTCTGCATCTGGTATAGGAGTTTATCCAAATTCTTTTGAAAATTATTATACAGAAGAAGAAAAAGAAGTTGATACTAGTTTTTTAGGAGAAGTGGTAATTATATGGGAAAGAGAGATTAATAAATTTAAGCAAATTGGATTAAAAGTTTCGATTGTTAGAATAGGGTTGGTCTTGTCTTGTAAAGGAGGTGCTTTGCCAGAAATAATAAAACCAATTAAATACTATGTAGGGGCTCCTTTTGGAACGGGTATGCATTGGCAATCTTGGATACATATTACAGATTTATCGCGTATTTTTTTATACGTTTTACAAAATAATTTAGAGGGTATATATAATGGTGTAGCCCCTAACCCAGTAATAAACTCAAAATTTACAAGACAAGTTGCAAAATTATTAAATAGACCTTTGTTTTTGCCAAATGTGCCAGCTTTTGTAATGAAACTAATATTAGGCGAAATGTCATACTTACTATTTGCTAGTCAACGTGTAAGTAGCAAAAAAATTCAAGAAGAAGGCTTTAATTTTATTTATAACTCTTTATATACTGCTTTAGAAAAAGCTTAATCATTATTTTTAATAAAGTTTGATGACATTTTGACATTTTTGAAGAATTGGCAGTACTTTTGCCATCTAAAATTCATAAGTTAATTAATGTTATATTATAATGAGTAAAAAGAATAAAGCAGAAGATATTGAAGAAATAATTTCAGAAACACCTGTTGATGAAATTAAGGAAGAAGAAGTAGCTGCCGATGCCTCATTAGAAGAAGAGGAAATAAAGCTTACAGAAGAAGAACAATTGCGAGAGGATTTAGCAAAAGAAAAAGATAAATTTTTACGTCTTTTTGCTGAGTTCGAGAACTACAAAAAAAGAACATCAAAAGAGCGTATAGAGTTATTTAAAACTGCGGGTCAGGAAGTTATTGTTTCTTTGTTACCAGTATCCGATGATTTTGATCGTGCTTTAAAAGAGCTTTCTAAATCAGAAGATAAAGAAATGCTAAAAGGCGTAGAGCTTATAAATAATAAGTTTAGAGAAATTCTAAAAGGAAAAGGTTTAGAAGAGGTAGCGGTAAAAGCAGGAGATACTTTTGATGCCGAAATACATGATGCAATTACGCAAATACCAGCGCCAGACAAAAAGCTAAAAGGAAAAGTTATAGATGTAATAGAAAAAGGCTTTAAGTTAGGAGATAAAATTATTCGTCATCCAAAAGTTGTAGTTGGGAATTAAACATAAGTTATGAAGGAGGATTATTATGATATTTTAGGCATAAGTAAAGGAGCTTCTGCTGCTGAAATAAAGAAGGCATATCGTAAGAAAGCCATTCAGTTTCACCCAGATAAGAACCCAGGTGATGCTACTGCCGAAGAAAAATTTAAGAAAGCAGCCGAGGCTTATGAAATATTAAGTGATGATAATAAGCGAGCTCGTTATGATCAATACGGTCATGCAGCATTCGAAGGCGGTGGAGGCGGCGGCTTTGGAGGTGGCATGAATATGGATGATATTTTTAGCCAGTTTGGAGATATTTTTGGCGGTGGCGGTTTTGGTGGCTTTGGAGGCTTTGGCGGTGGCGGAGGTCAGCGTAGAGTTAAAGGAAGTAGCTTAAAAATTAGAGTTAAATTAACTTTAGAAGAAGTTGCTAATGGCGTAGAAAAGAAAGTTAAAGTCCGTAGAAAAATACAAGCTAGCGGGGTAACTTATAAAACTTGTGGCACTTGTAATGGAGCTGGGCAAGTAACTAAAATAGCAAATACTATTTTAGGTAGAATGCAAACAGCTGCTACATGTAGTACTTGTGGTGGTAGTGGTCAAATTATAGATAAAAGACCTAGTAATGCAGATGCACAAGGCTTAATTGCAAAAGAAGAAACGGTAGCTATAAAAATACCAGGGGGTGTAGAAGAAGGAATGCAGTTAAAGGTTTCTGGTAAAGGAAACGAAGCGCCAGGTAATGGTGTTCCTGGTGATTTAATAGTTGCAATAGAAACTATAGAACATGCTACTTTAAAAAGAGAAGGAGATAATCTTCACTACGATTTATACATAAGTATTTCCGATGCAATACTAGGTACATCTAAAGAAATAGATGCTGTTACAGGTAAAGTTAGAATTAAATTAGAAGCAGGTATACAATCTGGAAAAATACTAAGATTAAGAGGAAAAGGAATCTCAAGTATTAACGGGTATGGTTCTGGAGATTTACTTGTACATGTAAATGTTTGGACGCCTAAAGAGTTAAATAAAGAGCAGCGCGAATTTTTTGAACGTATGGAGAACAATGAAAACTTTGAGCCTAAACCAGAAAAGTCGGATAAATCTTTTTTTGAAAAGGTAAAAGATATGTTTTCATAATTTTTTAAATAAAAAACGTATATTTGAGGAGATGATGATTAAACATCATCTAAATTTTCTTTTTCATAGCAATTTTTTTCCCATCCTTATGAATATCTTAAGGGTGGGTTTTGTTTTTTACAAAAGTATTTTATTTAAATAGATAAAGAAGTAGAGTTTAAGGGCAATAATGTTTAATAAAAGTTAAAACCTCAAATGCTATTTAACGCATTTATATATCTTTGAAAAAATCGCTTACATGAACAATATTTTAGAGGCTAAAGAGGTAACAAAGCAGTTTGGAGACCATGTTGCACTTAAAAAAGTTTCTCTTCATATTCCTAAAAATAGTATTTATGGTTTGTTGGGGCCAAATGGAGCCGGAAAAACAACATTAATTAGAATCATAAATCAAATTACATATCCAGATTCAGGAGAAGTTTTATTCGATGGGGAGCCTTTACAACCACACCATGTAGCAACAATTGGATATTTGCCAGAGGAAAGAGGTTTGTATAAAAGTATGAAAGTAGGTGAGCAGGCCTTGTATTTAGCACAATTAAAAGGCTTATCTAAATCGGAAGCTAAAAAACGACTTAAATTTTGGTTCGATAAGTTAGAGATTGGCGATTGGTGGGGAAAGAAAATTCAAGAACTTTCTAAGGGTATGGCACAGAAAATACAGTTTATAGTTACGGTATTACACGAGCCTAAGCTTTTAATTTTTGATGAGCCTTTTAGTGGTTTTGATCCTATTAATGCCAACATTATAAAAGAAGAAATATTAGAGTTAAAAGAGAAGGGAACTTCTATTATTTTTTCTACACATAGAATGGAATCTGTAGAAGAATTATGCGAGTATATTGCATTAATTCATCAGTCAGAAAAAATATTAGATGGTAAGTTATCAGATATAAAAAAAGCATACAAGAATAATATATTTAATGTAGGTTTAGAGGTTGATAATCCAGAAGTTATATTGCAAAATCTTACAGAAAAATTTGCCATTAAAACTTCTGATTTTTGTAATGTAGAAAAGCATTTAGATTTTGTAGTTCAGTTACCAACAAAAGAAACAGGAGTTTTTTTAAACTATGTATCTTCAAAAGCAAATGTTACACAGTTTACAGAAACCATACCTTCGGCAAATGATATTTTTATTAGAACAATAGAAGAAAAAAATAGAAGGAATAATGAATAAGCTATTGCTAATTATAAAACGAGAGTATTTGGCTAAGGTTCGTAATAAATCTTTTGTTGTAATGACTTTTCTTACGCCAATTTTAATGGTAGGTATGTTTTTATTGGTTGCTTATTTAGCTAATATGAACGATAATGATAAAAGAACCATAGTTGTTTTAAATGAAAGTCATTATTTTTCTACAGATTTTTTGAGTACAGAAAACACATCTTATGTAGATTTTAAAAGCCTTAGCTTGCAACAGGCAAAAGATTCTGTAATGAGTTTAGAGTATTATGGTCTGCTACACATACCTAATCATGAAGATTTAGAAAAAGTAGCAAGTGAATCTTCTTTTTATACAACAGACTCACCCAATGCAGGAGTCTTAAATACTATAGAAACTATTTTCGAATCTAGATTAAGAGCTCACAGACTTTTAAATATGGAGTTGTCAGCAAAAGATTTTTCTATATTAGAACAACCTTTTGAGGTGCATACAGCAAATTTTATAGGAGAAGAAAATGTAAAAGGAGCAAATATAATGAAAGCCTTTATCGGTGGTGGTTTTGGATATCTTATTATGATGTTTATTATTATCTACGGAGGTTTTGTAATGCGTAGTGTTATAGAAGAAAAAACAAGTAGAATTATAGAGGTAATAATATCATCTGTTAAGCCATTTCAATTAATGATGGGGAAAATAATAGGGACCTCATTTGCAGGAATAACGCAATTTGTAATTTGGGTAATATCGGCTTCAATATTATTAATGGTAGCAGTATTTATTTTTAATGTTGATGTGGCTAGTTTGGGAGTCACTTCTAAAGTTGCATCTGGTTCTATAAAGGAAATGTCGTCCTTGCCAGTGGCTATGGATGAAAATATGATATTGTATATTAAAGAGTTTGTAAATATACCATGGGCCAGTTTAATCTTCTTTTTTATTGTTTATTTTATTTTAGGCTACTTAATCTATAGCTCTATATATGCCGCTATTGGAGCTGCTGTTGATAATGAAACAGATACGCAGCAGTTTATATTCCCGGTAATATTACCTTTAATGTTAGCAGTTTATGTAGGTTTCTTTTCTGTATTCGAAAATCCTCATGGACCGGTAGCAGTTGGATTTTCGTTATTTCCATTAACGTCTCCTATAGTAATGTTAATGCGTTTGCCAAACGGAATTGGAGAAGGAGGCGTGCCTTTATGGCAATTAATAACTTCTGTTTTCTTTTTAATTGTTGCATTTATAGGAATTGTGTGGTTGGCAGCAAAAATATATAGAGTAGGTATTTTAATGTACGGTAAAAAGCCAACCTATAAAGAGTTGTTTAAATGGTTAAGGTATTAGTATGGATAAATTAAAGCATATATTAGATAGTATTTCCTGGTTTTTTAACTATAGCCTGTATAGTAGTGATACGGTAAGTATTACTGTAAAAACAGTATTACTAATAATAGTAGCTTTAGTTTTTATAACTTACCTATTAAAATTAATAAATAAGCTAGTAACTTCTAAGTTGCCATTAGAAGATAAAAATAAGTTCGAGAGCATTTTTGGCTTTCTAAAATACTTATTTTACATTTTGGTAGTTGTAACCATATTACATGCTTCTGGAGTTAATTTAACAGTAGTTTTAACGGCATCTGCAGCATTATTTGTTGGTTTAGGTTTTGCGTTACAATATTTATTTCAGGATATAATTTCTGGTATTTTAATTATTCTAGATCAGTCTTTGCACGTTGGCGATATTATAGAGGTAGAAGATAAAGTAGGTCGTGTTTTTGAGATAAGATTAAGAACAACCCGTGCACTTACAAGAGATGATAAAGTAATTGTAATACCAAACCACGTATTTTTAACCAATAGTATTTACAATTATACCCAAAACCATAAAACTACAAGAGAATCTATTAAAATAGGAGTAGCTTACAGTAGTGATGTAGATTTGGTTAAAGAAATATTAGAAGAAATAGCTCTTTCTCAGAAAGATGTATTAAAAAAACCAAAGCCATTTGTTTTGTTTGATGATTTTGGAGATTCAGCACTTATTTTTTCTCTTCATTTTTATACCAATAATAGTTATGATGATCCATTAATAAAAAGTAATATAAGATATCGTATTAACACAAAATTTAAAGAACATAATATTAGTATTCCTTTCCCTCAGCAAGATGTGTACCTCTATCAGCAAAATAATTTAAACAAATAGGAATCGTTAATAAACTTTATGAAGGAAAAGATAAAATTTTGTATTCTTTTTGGTCTTGTATTAAATTTTTGCTTTTCTCAAAGTACAGATATTGCTAGGTTAGAGTATACCTTAATTCCAGAAAATAGCTCAGGAATAAGGAAATCTCGCTATAGATTTTTAGCAAACGCTCCTATAAAATTAAAAGAATCTAATTATTTTGTAATTGGGTTAGAGTATAATTCTATAGATTATGATGTTAATAAAACTTTTCCTTTTGATAATAGCGAACTAAAGAATCTGCATATTATAGATTTAAATTTTGGTTACGTATTAAAAATGCAATCAGATTGGTATGCTGTAGGGATTGTAACACCAAGATGGGCATCTAATTTCTCTATTGGAGTAGAAGACGAGGATTTTAGGTTAAACTATACCGTGGCAATGTTTAAGGATAAAAAAGAAATAGAGAAGCCTTATAGTTTGCTTTTTGGATTAACGTACAACAGTGCTACAGGTTTGCCTATACCTTTACCATTAATAAGTTATCAAAAAAGATTTCATAAAAATTGGTCTTATGCTGTAGGAATACCTAAGACAGATATTAAATATCATTTTAAAAATAGCAATACAATAAAAGCAGGCGTTCTGTTAGATGGCTATTTTGTAAACATACAAAACAATGTGGTTTTACCCGATAATGATTTTGGTTCTGCCGTTTCTTTAACAGCAATTGTTGCAGCAATAGGATATCAATATAATTTTACTAAATATATATCGTTCTATGGTTTTGTAGGACGAACACTTTCGCAAAAAAGTGTCTTAAGAAATTTAGAAAGAAAAACAGCTTTTGTTTTAAATAACGATAGAAATATTTATTTTAGAACGGGATTAAAAATTGGACTTTAAAAAGCACATATGGCAAAAATATTAGTAATAGAAGATGAGGATGCAATTCGTAGAGTTCTTGTAAAAATTCTTTCAGAAGAAAATGATGCCTATAATGTAGAAGATGCAGAGGATGGTTTAAAAGGAATCGAAAAAATAAAAAAAGAAGATTACGATCTTGTTTTATGCGATATTAAAATGCCTAAAATGGATGGTGTAGAAGTTTTAGAAGCAGCAACTAAAATAAAACCAGAGATTCCTTTTATTATGATATCTGGTCATGGAGATTTAGATACGGCTGTAAATACAATGCGCTTAGGAGCTTTTGATTATATTTCTAAACCGCCAGATTTAAATAGACTTTTAACTACGGTACGTAATGCTTTAGATAGAAAAGAATTAGTCGTAGAAAATAAAAAGCTAAAGAAAAAGGTTAGCAAAAATTATGAGATGATTGGTGATAGTCCAGAAATTACGCTCATAAAAGATATGATAGAAAAAGTTGCCCCTACAGATGCAAGGGTTTTAATTACTGGTCCAAATGGTACAGGAAAAGAACTGGTGGCGCATTGGGTACATGAAAAAAGTGAGCGTAGCTCTGGTGCTTTTATAGAGGTGAATTGTGCTGCAATACCATCCGAATTAATAGAGAGCGAGTTGTTTGGTCATGTAAAAGGAGCATTTACATCAGCAGTTAAAGATAGAGCAGGTAAATTTGAAGCAGCTAATAATGGAACTATCTTTTTAGATGAAATAGGAGATATGAGCTTATCTGCGCAAGCAAAAGTTTTAAGAGCATTACAAGAAAGTAAAATATCTAGAGTAGGTACAGATAAAGATATAAAGGTAAATGTACGTGTTGTAGCAGCTACCAATAAGAATTTAAAAAAGGAAATAGAAGAAGGTAATTTTAGAGAAGATTTATACCATAGATTGGCAGTAATATTAATAAAAGTACCGGCGTTAAACGATAGAAGAGATGATATTCCTTTATTGGTAGATCATTTTGTAAAGAAGATTTCCCAAGAACAAGGTAATGCACCTAAAGTTTTTTCTCCAAAAGCAATAGAACTTTTAAAGGGATATGATTGGACAGGGAATATAAGAGAGCTACGTAATGTTGTAGAGAGGCTTATTATATTAAGTGGTAAAGAAGTAACGGAGAAAGAGGTAGCTTTATTCTCAAGCAAATAAAAGTATTGTTTAGTTAGGGCAATTATTAAGCTTCCTTAAAGCTTTAGAAGCAATTTCTTTTGTCCTTAAATTATAGTATTTTTTAGCTTCGGACAGGTCTTCGTTCAATAATTTTTTTTCGCAATTATCAAAAACTGTTTGCGCATATTTTTGTGCTTTTTCGCATTCTAAAGTACGGACAACGTTATTTAAAGACAATTCAAATTTTATTAATGTTTTGTCAATTTTGCTGTGTAATATTTTGGTGCTATTTATACCATATTCTTTATTAGAAGACTTGGTATTCATGGCTAAAATGTTTGTTGGGAAAGCAGTAGTGTTGTATTCGTCCAAAGCATGTAAACTACCCTCAGTATTTTTTAATGCTTTTTTTAATTGTGATTTTGCATTATTAATAGAAGTTTCTTTTGTAGCATTTTTAAGGTGCTCTAAGCCTTTGTAGAGACTTAATTCTGCGGTGTAGCAACCACATTCTTTAAATTGTTTTTTAGATTTTTCTATAGCATTTAAAGCTTTGTAGGCATGGTATTTTGCAATATTAAGGTCGTCTGTTTTAATGGCTTTTTCAGTTTGAGTTTTTACAAAACCAATGTTAGAGCCTATATTTTTACAAGCGTTATTGTCCCTAAAAGAAGAAGTAAGTGCAAGGAGTATTACACATAGGGGGAGTATGTAGGTATATCTATTCGTCATAGTATAAAGTTTATACTAGGTAGTAAGTTTGGGTAATGTAAATTTAATGTTAATAGCCTATGATTCTTATTTTTTTCGACGAATTACGATTTTGAAAGCTAATATGTTGTGAAAACGCTAATATTCATTGTCAAATACGCTTTTCTGGATACTATTTTAGTGTAAAAGTTTAAAATATTATATATTCAAGCTATGGATAAAGTAGATGTAAACTTTTATAGAGTAGATACTCCTAAACTATTAGCAGAAACGAAAACAAAGGAAGACTTTGGTGTTTCAAAAAAAGAATTAAAGAAGCAATTAGAGCAAATAAGAGAAGCGTTAGGCGAGTTTCAGGATACATTGTATGCGCATGGCAAATACAGTGTTTTAATTTGTTTGCAAGGAATGGATACCGCAGGGAAAGATAGTCTTATAAGAGAAGTTTTTAAAGACTTTAATGCAAGGGGTGTTGTGGTGCATAGTTTTAAAGTACCTACGGAATTAGAACGTAAACACGATTATCTTTGGAGGCACTATATAGCTTTGCCGCCAAAAGGAAAATTTGGTGTGTTTAATAGAACACACTACGAAAATGTATTAGTTACAAGGGTGCATCCAGAGTATATTTTAGGAGAGCATATTCCAGGAGTAAAAACAGTAGAAGATATTAATAATGATTTTTGGAATAAACGTTTTCAGCAGATTAATAATTTTGAACAACACGCAGCCGAAAATGGCACAATTATATTTAAATTCTTTTTAAACCTATCTAAAGGAGAACAGAAACAACGTTTGCTTAGAAGGTTAGCTTTACGAGAAAAAAACTGGAAATTTTCTCCGGGAGATTTAAAAGAACGTTTACTATGGGATAAGTATCAGGAATGTTACCAAGAGGCTATTAATAAAACATCAAAGCCACATGCACCATGGTATATAGTTCCGGCAGATAATAAGCAAGGAGCACGTGTAGTTGTTGCATCAATATTGCTTCAGGAATTAAAAAAATATACAGATATTAAAGAGCCAGAGTTAGATGCTGAAATAAAAGCAAACTTAGAAGTTTATAAGAAACAACTAGAATCAGAATAAAGAATATGAAAAAGATTGCATTACTATTTTTATTGAGTGTTTTTTTTGGTTTTTCTCAAACTAAAGATGAAAAACAAATAAAACTAATTTATGATACAGCTTTAACGCAAGGAAAAGCATACGATTGGTTAAATCATTTATCTAATCAAATAGGAGGTAGGCTCTCTGGTTCTGTACAAGCGCAACAAGCGGTAGAGTATACTAAGAAAGAATTAGAAATTTTGGGTTTGGATCGTGTGTGGTTACAACCGGTAATGGTGCCTAAATGGGTAAGAGGTTTACCAGAATTTGCATATATAGAAAGTGCACCAGGAGTAACTAATAATGTGCCAATTTGTGCACTCGGAGGTTCTATTGCAACACCATCTTTGGGGATTAAAGCAAATGTGATTGAGGTGCAGGGTATAGAGGAGTTAAAAGCTTTAGGTAAAGAAAAAATAGAAGGAAAAATAGTTTTTTTTAATAGACCTATGAATCCTACTTTGATTAGTACTTTTAAAGCTTATTCGGGTTGTGTGGATCAGCGGTATTCAGGAGCAGAAGAGGCTGGTAAGTATGGAGCTCTGGGCATAATTGTGCGTTCTATGAATTTGCGTTTAGATAATTACCCGCATACAGGCTCTATGAGTTATGGTGATATTCCTGTAGAAAATAGAATTCCAGCTGCGGCAATTAGTACAAATGGTGCAGAATTATTAAGTACGAGTTTAAAATTAAATCCAGATATAAAATTTTACTTTAAGCAGAATTGCAAACAGTATAAAGATGTACAATCGTATAATGTAATTGGTGAAATTAAAGGGAGTACTTACCCTAATGAAATTATGATAGTTGGTGGTCACATAGATTCTTGGGATTTAGGAGACGGTTCGCATGACGATGGCGCGGGTTGTGTACAAAGTATGGATGTGTTGCACTTGCTTAAAAAAACAGGATACAAGCCTAAAAGAACTATAAGAGTAGTGTTGTTTATGAATGAAGAAAATGGATTACGTGGCGGTAATAAATATGCTGAGGTTGCTACTAATAAAAAAGAAAAGCATGTTTTTGCATTAGAAAGTGATCGAGGTGGTTTTTCGCCAAGGGGATTTGCATTTGATTGTTCCGATATAAATTTAGAACGAGTTCAAGAATGGAAAAAATTATTTGAGCCTTATTTAATACATATTTTTGAAAAAGGCTATGCAGGTGCAGATATAGGTCCGCTAAGAAAAGAAACTACAGTATTGGCAGGTTTAAAACCAGATTCTCAACGTTATTTTGATCACCATCATGCGGCTAATGATACTTTTGAGCATGTAAATAAAAGAGAGTTAGAGTTAGGAGCGGCTAGTATGGCAAGTTTAATGTACCTTTTTGATCAATATGGGGTTTTAACTCCTAAGAATACAAAAGATTAACAAATAGTTTTATGGGGCTAGAGCATGTAATCTAAGGTTATTTTAAAAACAAAATCTTACATTTGCAGCTTCATTAAAAAAAAATAAAATGCAAGACGGAATCTACGCAAAGTTTAATACCTCTAAAGGGGAAATATTAGTTAAGTTAACACACGATAAAACTCCTGGTACAGTAGGTAATTTTGTAGCCTTAGCCGAAGGAAATCTTGAAAATAGTGTAAAACCACAAGGAACACCATATTATGATGGATTAAAGTTTCATAGAGTAATACCAGATTTTATGATCCAAGGGGGATGTCCTTTAGGAACAGGAACTGGTGACGGAGGATATAAGTTTGATGATGAGTTTCATCCAGAATTAAAGCACGATACTCCTGGAGTATTATCTATGGCAAATGCAGGCCCTGGAACAAACGGAACACAATTTTTTATTACACATGTACCAACACCTTGGTTAGATAATAAGCATACTGTTTTTGGGCATGTAGAAGCGGGCCAAGAAGTAGTAGATGCGGTAGCTCAAGGAGATAACATAGAAACTCTAGAAATTGTACGTGTAGGAGAAGATGCAGAAGCGTGGAATGCGGTAGAAGCTTTTAGAACATTCGAGGGTTCTAGAGAAAAAAGATTAGCAGAAGAGAAAGCAAAACAAGCAGCAGAATTAGATAAAATAGCAGCTGGTTTTGAAGAAACTGCAAGCGGACTTCGTTATAAAATTATAAATAAAGGAAGTGGAGCAAAAGCGGAAAGCGGAAAAAATGTATCTGTACATTACGAAGGTTCTTTAATAAACGGAACAGTTTTCGATTCTTCTTACAAGCGTAACGATCCTATTAGTTTTCAATTAGGAGTAGGGCAAGTAATTCCAGGTTGGGACGAAGGTATTGCTTTATTGAAAGTTGGAGATAAAGCTCGTTTTGTAATTCCATCAGCATTGGCTTATGGTAGTGCAGGTGCAGGAGGTGTAATTCCACCAGACGCTATCTTAGTTTTTGATGTAGAGTTAATAGGAGTTAGCTAAAAAATATTTTATACGTAAAGTATAGAAAGAGTAGTTAAAGAGGTTGTCTTAAAAAAGACAGCCTCTTTTTATTTTTTAGAACGGTTAACACTAATTACTAATAAAAGCATATTTATTACAATTAGGGCTAATAAAATAATATAGAAGAGTTTCATAGCTATATTGGGTTAATGTATTTAATACATAACAATACAAAGCTTAAAAACCCTACTTATTATTTTTTTGCTTTTCTGGTTCTATTAACGCTCAAGGTTAATAAAAGTATGTTTATCGCTAGCAATAAAAATAATATGTTAAAAAATAAAGACATAAGGGGACAATGGTTATAATTAATAATAGTGTTTAGCCTTTAGATGATAAAAGTAGTATATAGTTGCGTAAAAAATTAAACAAAATGTACGAATTGACTTATTTTAAGTGTAAATGGGTTTTAATAATTAAAATGAAATATAATTAAGAGAAAAATTATCGAATTGATAAAAAGTATAATCTTAGTTTTTACCGATGCTTTCTTCTTTGCATTACTATACTAAAAACTATATTTGTGTAAAATATAAAAAAGGCAAGATGCAATTAAAATTAACCAGACCTATTTGTTTTTTTGATTTAGAAACAACGGGTATTAATGTAGCTAAAGATAGGGTTGTAGAAATTTCTATTTTAAAAGTATTTCCTAATGGTAATAAGGAAAGTAAAACATGG
>CALHVB010000058.1 GCA_938039345.1 uncultured Sediminicola sp. | reverse complement strand
GTACAGCTTCCATCATTTCTTCTTTTGTAATTCCTCTCTGAAGGCCGTCTTTTGTATAGGCGTCTATGCAATAAGGGCATTTTTCGGTATGTGCTACAGCTAAAGCAATTAATGATTTTTCACGTGCACTAAGAGCTCCTTCTTCAAAAACTTTTCCGTAGTAATCAAAAAATTTAGTTCCTAATTCTTTACTCCATTCGGTAATTTTTCCAAATTTTCGAAGGTCTGCTGGGTCATAATAAGATTTTGCCATTTTATATTTTGTTAATGGGTGTATATTAATTTAAATTCATAATAAGATAGTTACATATATATGCACTATTTATTAAAAAATGATTGTGAGTAAATGCTTTTCCTTTAAGAGAAGTGTACTAAAGGAGATCCTTTATTGTAATTGGTTGTACAATGTAGATGAGGTAAAAAAACAATATTATTTCTAATTTGATGCTTTTTTAATGCTACAATTCCTAAAAATAATATGCGTAATTGCTTAGGAATTTTATAAGCATAGTTTAAAAGCTTTTTTATATCTGAAACAGTATCTATATCCTGTAAGCTTTTAAACCGAACAATCTCTATAGAACTTATAGTTATAAAACGTATTATTTGTTTAGATAAATGGGGTGTTTGCCAGGCTAATTTTTTTAAAACAGAGGCGTTAAATTGAGATTTATGAATACCCATTATATAAAAACCACCGTCTGTAGAGGTGCCAAGCACAAATTTTTTAGCATTTAATTCTTTAGCTGCTTTTATAATGTGCGATGCTTGTAACTGCGGCGTATCATTGCCAACTGTAATAACCTGATCATAGCCTTTATTAAAAACCGCCTCAATAGCGTTAATAAAACGTTCTCCAAAAGTATCTCCTACTTGTTGTTTTTCTGTAATATGAAAATAAGGGAGCTTACTTTTAGTAACAGTATTAATAGTGTGTGCTGTTAAGGTATCAAATAAAGTAGTGTCTTTTACAATAGTTTTATGCTTTAACTCTTCTGTAGAAGAATTAGCAAAAATTAAAATTGCAGTAGTATTTACTTTTGTATTAGACATTAACTATTGTTGTTTAGTAAAATTACATAAATAGTATAAAAACAGCATGCATTTCGTCGGATCTTTAAAATCTTCCTTACATAAATACTATTATAACTCTTAAAAAACAAAAACAAACTATTTAGTCTTTTTTAAGTAGTGTATAAAATGTTGGTTTTGTATTAAATGTAGATTATTAAAAAATAAAAACCGATGAACTACTGTATTTGTTCATCGGTTTACTGGTTTTTTACGTTTTACAAACTAGTTAGTTTGTAAAAAGAGCTTAGTACATTACTAAAAATGATTAAACATCATCGTAATCTATCTTTATAGAAGCTGTAGTTGGTCGAGCTTGGCAGGTTAATATTAAACCTTCCTCTATTTCGCTATCTGTTAAGATTTGATTGTTGCTCATTTCTGCTTTTCCTTCTGTAACTTTAGCAATACAACTACTGCAAACACCACCCTGACAAGAGTACGGAGCATCAATATTTTCTTTTAGTACAGCATCAAGGATAATCGTTTTTTTATCCATAGAAAAAGAAAATTCCTCATCGTCTACCAGAACAGAAACTTCAGAAGTACCACTATCTGTTTGCGGTAATTCTTCTTTTATTTCTGTAGCCGTAAATAATTCAAAATGTATAGCATCATTAGAAACACCTTCTTCTTTTAAAGTATCTGTAACTAAATTAATCATAGCCTCTGGTCCACATAAGTAATAATCATCAAAAGAAATATTAGTATGTTTTTCCTTTAATACATAATTAAGGGTGCTAGTATCTATACGACCAAAAAGAGCATCGTCTTCTTTTGTTTGGCTATTGGTAAAATAGATATAAAATCTATTAGCATATTCTAATTGTAGTTTTACCAAATCGGTATAAAACATAGTGTCTTTGTACGATTTGTTTCCGTAAACTAATATAAATTTATTAGTGCTATTGCTAGATAAAACACTATTTGCAATACTCATAATAGGAGTTATACCACTACCCGCAGCAAAAGCAATTATGTTTTTTGTGTCGTTAGAAGGCTTAAAAACAAAACGCCCTTCAGGAGGCATTACTTCTAAGATATCTCCAGCTTTAATTTTTGTGTTTGCGTAGTTAGAAAAACCTTCGTTTCCTACTTTTTTAACACCAATAGTTATAGTATCTAATTTTGGAGAAGAACTTATAGAATAAGCTCTGCGTAGTTCTTTTCCTTTTATTTCTTTTTTAATAGTTATGTATTGTCCAGAAGAAAAAATAAAAGTTTGTATGAATTCTTTTGGAATACTAAATGTAATAGCAACAGCGTCTGGTGTAAGGGGCTTTACACTTTGTACCGTTAGAGGGTGAAAATTTGCCATAATAAAAATTTACGCAAAATTACGTAAACCTATGGCGATAGAAAATTGGAACCGAAAAAAATATATACATAATTTTCTTATGCATAAGAAAATTATGTATATATTTGAAGGGAAGTAATTAAAAGATGACAATGGGGAATGCAAAATTATATAAAGGGAGTTTAAATACTATTATTTTAAAGTTATTAGATGAGCAAGGTAAAATGTATGGTTATGAGATTACCCAGAAAGTAAAAGCGCTTACCAAAGGAGAGTTAAAAATTACAGAAGGTGCTTTGTACCCTGCCTTACATAAATTAGAAGCAGAAGGGCTTTTAGATGTAGAGCTTGCTAAAGTAGATAATCGTTTGCGTAAGTATTATAAATTAACAGAAGCAGGTGAAAAAGAAACGGTTAATCGCCTAGCAGAATTAGAGGAGTTTATAAGAAGTATGCAAAATTTAGTAAATCCTAATTGGAGTATTAATTAAAAATGTAGGGTTTATGAAATTAACAAAAGAAGAAATACAACAAATACAAATATATTTAAACTTTAAAGAATTATACCATGAAGATTTAAGAATGGAAGTTCTAGATCATATGGTTTTGGCTGTAGAAGATGAAATGAGTAATGGTTTAAGTTTTATTGATGCTTTTGATTTGGCAATAAAAAATTGGAAAGAAGATTTAAAACCTTATTCAAGTTATTGGCTTGGTTTAGCATTTTGTGGACCTAAATTAATGATTAAAAAGTGTGTAAGATTAATTAAGAAAATATATATTATTTCAATTCCAGTGTCTGCATTAATATCAGTTATTTTGCTGTTTGTTTTTGACTTTATAACAAACCAATTTTTTTACAATATTCTAAATATATTAATGTCAGTTCTTTTCGGAGTTCTATTTTTAGTAGCAATTATTGGTTTACATTTTATTAATAAATCTAAAGTACAGACAACTTATCGATATTTTTATAAAATTCAAGGTCTGGGTTATGGACTTATGTTAGGAGGGTTTGCTATTGCTTTTCCTAATGAACAATATTTTACATCAGGCATGCCCTTTTTAAGTTTATTTCTTCCTGTTTTTTGTTTAGTATTTTATTACCACATGTTTAAGATTTATAAAGAACATTTTGGTACCCTAAAACAAAAGTTCGCTTAGCAATGAGATTAGTAAAAGAAGACATACTAAATATAGACAAGTACTTAAAAAATAAGGGTATTAAATATATGGATGTTCGCTATGAACTTATAGACCATTTGGTATCGGAATACGAACAGCTAGAGAATTACCCAGATTTAGAGAGTTTTTTGCGAAAAAGAGTAGCTTGGTGTAGGCAAATTGCTGAAGAAAAAAGAAAATCAGTGCATTGGGGATATCAAAAAGCGCTGTGGCAAAGAATTTTTAGTTTTATAAAAGAACCTATTTTTTATACTAGTATATTTTTATGGGCGGCAGTATTATATTTTTTTGATTATTTTTTTGAATCTAAAGGGGTTAAATTTTTTTTAATAGGATGCATATGTTTTATTGTTGTTGCTCAGTTTGCTGTTTTATATAAGGGTTTTGTTTTAAAGTCACAAATAAATAAGAATGTATTGTCATTCAATTATTTGTTTAACACTTATAGTTTACCTCATTTGCTACTGCATTTAATGAATATTTTTAATGTATTTAAACTAAGCGGAAAATGGTTTTGGATTTCTTATATCACAATTGTAATTATAATTAATATAGCGGCATTGATAGAAGTTTCAGAGAGAAGAAAAAAAGTTATAGAAGAGTATGCATTTTT
>CALHVB010000057.1 GCA_938039345.1 uncultured Sediminicola sp. | reverse complement strand
TTTACGTTCTAATAAATTCATTAATCGGGATTCGTACTCCTCTTTACCTTCCCAATTATTATAATCTGGTTTTACCATATTTTCTATAAAAGAAACGGCTCTCTCTTGTGAATCTATTGTATTTAACTGAGAAATTACTCTGTTATAATCCTCGGTACTGTCATTAAAAAGGTGCTTTACAAAAGCAATACGGTTATTTAAATCTACCTTTAAATCATTGGCTACTAACCTATCATTTAAGGATTTTGAAGATTTATTTTCTTTTAATTCGGACGCTTCTGGCACAAATAAATCCATATCGTTCTTCATAAAATTTTCTGGCCCTTCTATATCAGAAAATAATTCATCCATATTAGGCATTTCAGAAACCATATCTTTTATAGTATCCATTCCTGGCGTCATAATATCTTCCTCGTGCGGATTACTTTCTGGAATTTCATGATTCTCGTTTATAACGGCATTCGCTAATTTTTCAAACTTACTAGCAATTGCATTTTTAGAAACATCAATCTCTATATCACTTAATTTTTCTTCTATAAATTTTAAAACTGCTAGTTTTTCATATAAATCCTTAGCTTTTTCATACAAGCCTGTTATATCATCTGCTTCTCTAGACGTAATAATATCTGTAGATAAACGTATTAACTCCTCTTTTAATTTACTTTTCATGCTACGAGCCTTTATCTGTTACTTTTTTAGAAAGATCTTTCTTTTTTAATAAATTTACATTTACCTATAATAAAAACGAAAAACGCATTACTTTCGTCTAAAATTACAAAATGTTTCTCGAAAATACCGTTAATCATAAAGAACAATTCGGCTGGATAGAAGTTATCTGTGGTTCTATGTTTTCTGGTAAAACCGAAGAGCTCATCAGAAGACTAAAACGCGCCCAGTTTGCTAAACAAAAAGTAGAAATTTTTAAACCGCAAGTAGATACGAGATACGATGAAGAAATGGTGGTTTCGCATGATGCAAATGAAATACGTTCTACACCTGTACCTGCAGCTGCTAATATTAGACTTTTAGCAGACAATTGTGATGTTGTGGGCATAGATGAAGCTCAGTTTTTTGATGATGAAATAATCTCTGTTTGTAACGATTTAGCCAATAAAGGTATTAGAGTTGTTGTTGCTGGTTTAGACATGGATTTTAAAGGTAATCCTTTTGGTCCTATGCCTGCTTTAATGGCTACTGCTGAATACGTAACAAAAGTACATGCTGTATGCACTAGAACAGGAAATTTAGCGCATTATAGTTTTAGAAAATCTAACAATGATAATATTGTAATGCTTGGTGAAACAGAGGAGTATGAACCACTGAGTAGAGCCGCATATTACAAAGCAATGTTAAGAGAAAAAATAAGTGACATAGAGGTTATAAAAGAGGACGTTTTAGCAAATAAAAAAGACAAAAATGCCTAAAGCTAACGAAACTGTTTTAGAAATAAATTTAAAATCCTTAGAACATAATTACACGTATTTACGTTCCAAAATAAAGTCTTCTACCAAACTACTAAGCGTTGTAAAAGCATTTGCTTATGGTAGTGATGCTACTAGGGTTGCAAAAAAATTAGAACTTTTAGGCGTAGATTATTTTGCCGTAGCTTATACTGCTGAAGGTGTTTCTTTAAGGGAAGCCGGTATTAAAACACCTATTTTAGTACTACACCCTTTAAGTATAAACTTTAAAGATATTATTAAACACCATTTAGAGCCTAGTATTTACTCTAAAAGAATATTAGATGCTTTTATTAAAGAAGCTGAAAAGCAAAAAATAAAAGATTACCCTATTCACCTAAAATTTAATACCGGTTTAAATAGGTTAGGTTTTATTGATAATGATATTGATTATATAGTAGAAGAATTAAAAAAGACTAATTTTTTAAAAATTACTTCTGTTTTTTCTCATTTAGCAGCATCTGAAGACCATAATGAAAAAGAATTTACACTAAATCAGATTACACACTTTAAAAAAATAACTGCTTTATTAGACCGTAAATTAAATTACACTCCATTTAAACATCTCTTAAATACTTCTGGTGTTATAAATTATGCCGATGAAGCACAGTTTAATATGGTACGTACAGGTATTGGACTCTATGGTTTTGGAAACGAAGCTAAAATAGACAACAAATTAATACCTATTGCTACATTTAAAACCATTATTTCGCAAATACACACCATAGAACCAAACCAAAGTGTGGGTTACAACAGAGCATTTTCTGCTACTAATACAACTAAAACGGCAACACTGCCTTTAGGGCATGCCGATGGTATTGGAAGACAATACGGCAATGGAAAATCCTTTGTTACTGTAAATGGAAAAAAAGCACTAATTATTGGCAATGTTTGTATGGATATGATTATGATAGATATTACCAATATTGATTGTAATGAAGGTGATGAAGTTATAATTTTTGGACCCGATTTTTCTGCAGAAGAATTGGCAAATAGTGCTAAAACTATCTCTTACGAATTACTTACAGGAATCTCACAAAGAGTAAAAAGAGCATTCATTAACAGCTAAAAATGTTAATTAACATTTTGTTATGAATTCTTTTTTTAGCTACATTGCAACTTTAAACACATTAACTAATTTAAAAAACACAAAAATGTTAAAAGAATTCAAGGATTTTATCATGACCGGAAACGTGATTGATTTTGCAGTAGCAGTTATTATGGCAACCGCTTTAGGTGGAGTAATTA
>CALHVB010000056.1 GCA_938039345.1 uncultured Sediminicola sp. | reverse complement strand
TTTTTTCGCTCACATATAAAGTATATAGTTCTGTTTTTAAACTATATCTGCTAATTCTTTTCCTATTAAGCTTCCTATGGCTACTCCTAAACCTCCTAAACGTACTCCACAGTATACATTGTTAGAAACTTGTTTTACTATTGGTTTTTTTTGATTTCCCATTCCCATAATACCACTCCACCTATGTTCTATTTCATATGCTGTATTAGGAAGTATGGTATTTTTTAAAATTTTTTCTAACTTATTTTGAATGATAGCCGTTTCTCCAAATTCTAAGGTTTCTTCGGTTGCAAAATCTAAGTTACGTGCTCCTCCAAATAAAATTCTATTATGTATATTCCTAAAATAATAATAGCCTTGATCTAAATGAAAGGTTCCTTTTATAGGTAAGTTTTTTATAGGTTTTGTTATTAAAATTTGCGCTCTTGCTGGTTGCACTTTTTCTTGTAGTAATTGAGACGCAAAGCCATTAGTAGTTATTATTAGTTTTTTTGTTTTTAATTGAAATAGGCTTGTTTTTATAGTACAAGCATCTTGTAACTCTACATAATTTTCTACTGTTATAGCATTTAATATAATAACCCCCGCTTTTATTACTTTTTGTAATAATGCTTGCATCATTTTACCTGTATCTATCTGTGCTTCTAAAGTACTGGTAATATACTGTTCTTGTATATTTTTAAAATTAAAGATGTTTTTGTTTTTCTTAAATACTTCTGTATTAAAAATGGGCTTAAGAAAAGTATTAATCTCATCTGTTTTTTCTAATGACTCATGATATAATTCTTGCTGATTATTCATGAAAACTTCGTGCCCGCCATTATTTTGATAATCTATAGTGGCATCTCCCAAATTACTGCGTAACATTTGCAAGCCTTCCCAACGTTGTTTTACCAGTTTAAAGACATCTTCTTTACTATGTGTTTTAAGATCTGCTATAATTTCTGATATACTTCCGAAACAGGCAAAACCTGCATTCTTGGTGCTTGCTCCTTGTGGTAATATTCCTTTTTCTAAAATTACTACTTTAGCTTCTGGAAACCTTTTTTTTAATTGTAAGGCACAGTTAAGCCCTACTATACCACTACCAATTATAGTATAGTCTACATTAGATAACCATGTTTTATATTCCCAATAACTAAGGTTCATTAGTATGTATAATGTCTTTATTTTGTGTTTGTGTTTGTGTTAGGGATTGCAGCGGCATCCTTTTTAAGCATCTTTTTTGTGCTTAAAAAGATACAGCGAAAAGCCCGCCTTTTACTTTTTTTAGTAAAAGAACACCCCTAATATAAAAAACTCCGACTATTGCCGGAGTTTTATTTAGTGACCACGGGTGGTCTTATTCTTTTAGATTCATTTTAAAATCTTCCATAAATTTAGTGGTATAATTACCTGCTAAATAGTCTGGGTGATCCATTAATTGTCTGTGAAAAGGAATGGTTGTTTTTATACCTTCTATTACAAACTCATCTAATGCTCTTTTCATTTTATTAATTGCTTCTTCTCTTGTTTGAGCAGTTGTAATTAATTTAGCGATCATAGAATCGTAATTAGGCGGTATTGTATAACCGCTATACACATGGGTATCTAAACGTACTCCATGACCTCCTGGCGTATGTAATGTAGTTATTTTGCCTGGAGAGGGTCTAAAATCGTTATAAGGATCTTCCGCATTAATTCTACACTCTATAGAATGTAATTTTGGAAGGTAGTGCTTTCCAGATATTGGAACACCTGCTGCTACTAAAATTTGTTCTCTAATTAAATCGTAGTCTATTACTTGCTCTGTAATTGGGTGCTCTACTTGTATACGTGTGTTCATTTCCATGAAATAGAAATTTCTATGCTTGTCTACAAGAAATTCTACTGTTCCGGCACCTTCGTATTTAATATATTCTGCTGCTTTTACTGCCGCTTTACCCATATCCTCTCTTAACTTATCTGTCATGAAAGGAGAAGGTGTTTCTTCTGTTAGTTTTTGATGGCGTCTTTGTACAGAACAATCTCTTTCTGATAAATGACATGCTTTTCCGTACTGATCGCCTACAATTTGTATTTCTATATGTCTAGGCTCTTCTATAAGCTTTTCCATATACATACCACCATTACCAAAGGCTGCTGTTGCTTCTTGAACTGCACTTTCGAAAAGAGGAGTCATTTCTTCTTCTTTCCAAACAGCACGCATTCCTTTACCACCACCACCAGCAGTTGCTTTGATCATTACAGGGTATCCCATTTCTTTAGCGGTTGCTAAAGCATCTTCTACGTCTTTTAAAAGACCCTCTGATCCTGGAACACAAGGTACTCCGGCTTCTTTCATGGTTTCTTTAGCCGTAGCCTTATCTCCCATTTTATCTATATGCTCACCAGAGGCTCCAATAAATTTAATATCGTGCTCTGAACATATTTTAGAAAATTTAGAATTTTCTGATAAAAATCCATATCCTGGATGTATTGCATCTGCATTTGTTATTTCTGCTGCTGCAATAATATTTGGTATTTTTAAGTACGATTCACTACTAGGAGCAGGGCCAATACATACCGCTTCATCTGCAAAGCGAACATGTAAACTTTCCGCATCTGCTGTAGAATATACAGCTACGGTTTTTATTCCCATTTCTTTACAACTTCTAATAATTCGAAGTGCAATTTCTCCTCTATTGGCAATAAGTATTTTTTTAAACATCTTTATAAAATTTTAAGTTAAGTTTAAGTTTTAAACATTTTACATGCTTGTATAAAAGCACAGAATATTCAATACTTAAAATTTATTAAGATGGATCTACTAAAAATAATGGTTGATCAAACTCTACCGGAGAAGAATCGTCTACCAATACTTTTACTATTTTACCTGAAATTTCTGATTCTATATCATTAAAAAGCTTCATAGCTTCTATAACACAAAGAACATCTCCTTGATTAATAGTGCTACCTACTTCTACAAAGTTGGGCTTATCTGGAGAAGGCTTTCTATAAAATGTTCCAATAATAGGAGACTTAACCGTAATGTATTTAGCATCTTCGTCTACCGGAGCCGCTGCTTCGGCTGCTGGAGCTGCAGGTGTTGCTGCCGCTACTGGAGCCGCAGGTGCCTGTTGCATTGGAATTTGTTGTACATAAGTAGTTTCAGGAGTAGAAGAACTAAGTGATCCAGTACGAATTGTAATTTTTACATCTCCTGTTTCTAATTTAACTTCGCTGGCACCAGATTTTGCCACAAATTTAATTAAGTTTTGAATTTCTTTGATATCCATGGAATTCTATTTTTGTCAGTTGTTGTCTTTTTTAATATTTATGAATTATAGGCCCATTTTAAATAAATAGAGCCCCAAGTAAAGCCACCTCCAAAAGCGGCAAAAACAATATTATCTCCTTTTTTAAATTGCTTTTCAAAATCTGATAAAACTAATGGTAAGGTACCAGAAGTTGTATTTCCATAATTTTGAATGTTAATTAATACCTTAGAATCGTCTTTTAATTCCATTCTATTAGCCGTAGCATCTATAATACGCTTATTGGCTTGGTGTGGCACTAACCAATCTACATCTTTATTTGTTAGGCTATTGCGCTCCATTATTTTTGCAGCTGCATCTGCCATATTAGATACCGCAAATTTAAATACTGTTTTTCCTTCTTGGAATATATAGTGCTGCTTATCTTTTACTGTTTGTTCTGATGCGGGTAATAAAGAACCTCCGGCATTAATATTTAAGAACTCTCTACCTGCACCATCTGATCGTAAATACTCGTCTTGTAAACCTAAGCCTTCTTCATTAGGCTCAAAAAGTGCTGCTCCTGCACCATCTCCAAAAATTATACAAGTAGCTCTATCTGTATAATCTACTATTGAGGACATTTTATCTGCGCCTATTAGTAATACTTTCTTATACCTACCAGATTGTATATAGCTTGCTGCTGTAGACATTCCAAACAAAAAGCTTGAACATGCTGCTAATAAATCATAAGCAAATGCATTGGTTGCTCCAATCTCTGATGCTACATATGCTGCTGTAGATGCAACTAAAGTATCTGGTGTAGCTGTTCCTACAAGAACTAAATCTATTTCTTTAGGGTCTATATTTTTTCTTTTAATAAGATCCTCTGCTGCTTGTATTGCTAAAAAAGAAGTTCCTAAAGTAGCATCCTTTAAGATTCTCCTTTCTTTTATTCCTGTTCTTGTGGTAATCCATTCATCATTGGTTTCTACCATTTCTTCCAACATTTTGTTGGTTAAAATATGGTCTGGAACGTAACCTCCTACCGCAGTAATTGCTGCCGATATTTTGCTCATGTTAAACTTGGGTTTTAATCAAAAAAGTGCAAAAATGCTCAAAAATCGGTGAAAAGTAGTCATTTTTTGCGACTTTTTGCTCTAAAAAAGATAGTTTTTCACTTTTTTTAAAAAACGTAAAAAAACCCTCACTTTTTTTAAAAAAAGGAGGGTTCTTAATATTATTAAAAAACTGTTTTTATGCTACAGCTTCTTCTGTTTTATCTATTAAAACTTCACCACGATAGTATAATTTACCTTCGTGCCAGTGAGCTCTATGATACAAGTGCATTTCTCCTGTAGTAGAATCTTTAGCAATTGTTGGTGCTACCGCTTTATAATGTGTTCTTCTTTTATCTCTTCTTGTTTTCGAGATTTTTCTCTTTGGATGTGCCATTATTGAAACTTATTTATCTTTTAATAACTTTTTTAGTGCATCCCATCGGGGATCCGTATCTTCTTCTTTTCCTTTACTTTCTTTTTCTTCTTTTGGTTGTAGTTCTTCTAGTTTATCTAAAGCTTCAGATTTTAATGTGCCATCTAAAACTCCTGGATGTACTCTTTTCTGAGGAACTGCCAATACTAACATTTCATAAATATACTGCGCAATATTAACTTGATGTTCTCCATGAGGAATTATTAATAACTCTTCGTTTTCATCGTTAAACTCATCCCCGAACTTTACTACTAACTCTAAAAAAGAACTAATATTTTGGTCGTAAGGTTCGTTTGTTACATCGCAATTTACATTTACTGCTCCCTTGGCTGTCATCTCAAACTCCAACATTGTACTTGTTTTATTTAACAATACTCCTAAATGTATAGATGCATTATTAAACTCATTGTACTCAAAAGACTCAAAGAACGTATTATCTATTTCAAATTCAAACTCATGTTTTCCTTGCTTCAACCCCGAAAAAGGAATAACAAACTCCTTGTGATCCTTCATTTCCAACATTAGTTTAAAAATATTTGCCCTAAAGGCGGGGGCAAAGATACTATTATTTTACTAAAAGCCAACAATCTAACTATTAAATTACAAAAGCTATACTTTATATAAATAGAATTTTGGCTAAGAACGTTTTATTTTTTGTTTCTTTAGCGGATTTTCTGTCAACTCTAAATATTCTTTTCTGTTTTTAAAAATACGCAATGCCATAAAAACTGCTTCTTTAAAAGAACTAAAATCTGCTTTATTTTTTCCTGCAATTTCATAGGCTGTTCCATGGTCTGGTGATGTGCGTACTTTAGATAAGCCTCCTGTGTAATTTACTCCTTTGCCAAAGGATAATGTTTTAAACGGTATTAACCCTTGATCATGGTAGGCCGCTAAAATAGCATCGAACTTTTCGTACTCATTAGAACCAAAAAAACTATCTGCTGCATAAGGTCCATATACCAATGTTCCTTCGTTTGCTATTTCTTTTATTGTAGGTTTTAAAACCTCATCGTCTTCTTTACCAATAATACCATTATCTCCACTATGCGGATTTATACCTAATAATGCTATTTTGGGTTTGCGAATACCAAAATCCATCTTTAAAGAAGCCTCTATCGTTGCTACTTTCTTTTTTATAAGTTCTGGTGTTATAGCGGCAGGAGCATCTTTTACTGCCAAATGATCGGTAAGTAAACCTACTTTTAAAGTATCGGTTACCATAAACATTAAACTATCTCCTTTTAATTCCTTTGCTAAATAATCGGTATGGCCAGGGAACTTAAAATCATCTGCCTGTATGTTTTTCTTATTAATAGGTGCTGTTACCAATACATCTATCTCGTTTTCTTGCAATGCTTTTACTGCTGCTCTTAAAGATTTTATGGCATAAGCACCACCTTCTTTGGTTTCATTTCCAAAATTTATTCTTGGGTTTTCTTTCCAAACGTTTACCACATTAATTTTACCATCTATTGCTTTAGAGGGTTCGTGTATACCTTGGTAATTAACTTCTATTTTTAATTCTTTTTTGTGTACTGCTAACGTTTTACTCGATGCAAAAATAATTGGCGTACAAAAATCTAACATTCTAGTATCTTCAAACGTTTTTAAAGCAACCTCGCAACCTATTCCATTTAAGTCTCCTATTGAGATTCCTACTTTAATTTTTTCGCTTTCCTGCATGTTATCTATCCCTTTATGTCTAAATTTACGTTGCAAAACTACTTAATTTAAACGACACATGTTTACCGGAATTATTGAAACTTTAGGAGAAGTAAAAGAATTAAAGCAAGAAAACACAAACCTACATCTTACTATAAAATCTTCTTTAACACCAGAGTTAAAAATAGACCAAAGTGTAGCCCATAATGGTGTTTGCCTAACCGTTATTGCTTTAGATGATGATAATTATACGGTTACAGCTATTGATGAAACACTACAAAAAACAAACCTTAATACCTTAAAAGTAGGCGATATTGTAAATTTAGAACGGGCCATGATTTTAGGCTCTAGATTAGACGGACATATTGTTCAGGGCCATGTAGACCAAACAGGAACTTGTTCTAATATTGAATTTAAAGATGGGAGTTGGTTTTTTACTTTTAATTATGATAGCTCTTTAAATAATGTAACCATAGAAAAAGGTTCTATTACTATAGATGGTACTAGTTTAACTGTTGTAAATTCTACTAAAAATGGTTTTAGTGTTGCTATTATACCTTATACTTATGAACACACTCGTTTTAATTCTTACGAAATTGGAACTGTTGTAAATTTAGAGTTTGATGTTATTGGAAAATATGTTTCTAGGTTGATGGGGTTAAAAGAGTAGTATTTATATCTTAATTAATCACAACTATTTAAAATACTATTATTCAGTAAATAAAAAATTTATTATTAACCCCCAATTTTTATGAAGCTTTTTAATTAATGAAAAGCTCATTCCCAGAAATCCATTTTTTAGATTCATCTTCATAGTACAAATAAACACAACTTGCAGGTGCTGTATATTTTCCTGCTATTTCTGCCTTTAAATCAAGATTAATGAGTTTTATCTCTGACGGTCCAAATTCTCTCCAATATAAAACCAAATAATTATCAAAAAGCTCATAATATGCTACTTTATTTTGTTCTAATAATTCTTTTAATTGCCATGGCTGAACTGCTGCTCCAGAAGGTATTCCTATAATTGCTGTTGTTGATGGTATACCTGTATCCTTTTTATTTTTAACCTCAACTTTCATTCTAACAATATCACCTATTTTGCTGGTTTTATCTTGTATCTTTGTTTGTATAGCTACCTTACAAGATTTAGAAGATTCTGGTAAATCACTATCCCATTTTATATCTAAACTATATGGAAAACCTCTCTCTTTATTAGAAAACTTTACCGCTATGTTTTGTTTCCCTTCTTTTATATAATTTTCTATTCCGTTGATTACTATTTTTCCTGTATCATTTATTTTAAGCTTCTCTTTTAATGCTGTACCATTTACAATTAACTCCACAATATCTCCTTCTGCAATTATCTTTGCTTTTTGTGTTTTGGTATATTCAATAAGCGCTTTTAATGCCATTGATGTTGCTTGTGTAGAACCAAATCTTCCATTTTTTCTTTTTGCTAATAAATATTCTATTCCTTCTGCAACTAATTTTACAGTAGCTTCTTTATTTTTAAGTAATGCCATTATTGTAAATGCCGTAGTTTCTATATTTTTAGAATCTCCGTAAGACCTTGTTATGGTATTACTCACAGGTAAATCTTCATAACCATTCTCCACAATACTTTCTTTAATTTCCGAGATTAAAGTATTATAATTTTCCATTTTTCCTAAATTATAGCTAGATATAGCTAGTAAGGACATACGATAAATATCCTTGCTTTTTAATGCTTCTTGTAGTGTTGCTTCATATTCTTTAGAAATATTAGTAGCTATTCCAGATTCAGAAATTGCATAAACAATATAAGCGTTATTTACTTTTTTAGGAGCACCAGAAAAACCATATTTACCATTATTTTGCTTAAAACCTCCTTTACTGTTTTTTCTGCTTAACAGCCATTGGATTGTTCTTTCTATCATTTTTTGATCAACACCATTATAAACTTCTGCCATTTCTTTAAACTCCATAAGTCCATAGGCAGAGAGTGCCTCATGCGGTGGCGTATTCCCGTACCACTCAAAACCATTTTCTTTAGTTTCGTATGCTGCTAATTTTTTATAACCATCTTTAATATATTTTAATGCTTTTTCTTCTATTTCAGGATTTGTTTTCCCCGTTTCTTTTAAATATTGAAGCACTAAAATATTTGGATATGTAGATGATGATACTTGCTCAAAACAACCGTAAGGCTGTCTTATAATAGATTCTATACCATCCATAACATCGCCAACAATATCTGTATAAATTTTAAAATCTGCTGCTAAACTATTTGCAATAACATTTTCTACATTAAACTCAAAAGTTTGGTTTTTAATCCCTGAAATTGATACTTCTGTTGGAAAATATGGACTTACAATAGTTACTTCTTTGTTTACCATATCTTCATACACTTTAGATTTTACCAATGCTTTTATAATTGCTTTGGCTTCTTTCTTTAATGCTACTACTTTTATATTTTTTAAAATAGATGTATTTGCTGCAACTGTTATTTTCTCATCTACAGGTTCTATTAACTTTATGCTTTCAGGTAATTCTAAATTTAAGATAGCAGAAATATCCTCATCAGAATCATTAGTAATAGTAATAGGTAGTTCTACAATATCATTTACCGATAAATAATTAGGCGTCTTAAAATCTATATTTAATAATTTTTTTGTGCTATAATCTTCTGTAACTCTGCCTACCAAACCATTATAACCAATACCTTCTGTTGTAATTTTAAAAGAGGTAATAGCATCTGAATTATAAAAATCTACACTAGCTTCACCTTTTTCATTCGTTTGTACTACTGGGTTCCAATAAATAGTAGGTCTAAAATCTGTACGTTCCTGAGGCAATTCTTTACTATTATAAACAGGAATATAGAATGCTTTTGAAGTATATAAGTTTTGTATTCCTGAATTATGGATTCTTTTTACAGCATAATTATTATACTTTGCTTTCTTTAGTATTTTCTTATTATGGTGATTACCACTTTTTGTTGTAATAATAATAACTCCATTACTACCACGCATACCATATAATGAAGTAGATGCTATATCTTTAAGCACACTAATTGATGCTATCTGATTAGGGTTAATAGTTCTTAGAGCATTAACTCCTTCCATAGGAATACCATCTATAACATATAATGGTTCGTTATCTCCAGATACCGTGTTTACTCCCCTAATTTGAATATTAGATGTTACTCCCGGGCTTCCATTGGTATTTGTAACTTGAACACCCGCAACTCTTCCCTGTAATACCTGGTTAATATCTCCTTGTTCTTCTATAGAATTAGCTTTAATATAAACAATACTCCCTGTTAACTCACTTTTCTTTTGCACCCCATAGCCAACAACTACACTCTCTTCTAATTCAACTATATCTTCATCTAATGACACATCTAAAACCTCAGATATTGGGGATGATAAATTTTCTTCTAATGGTTCATCAATATCTTCTATATTTTCTTTTATAGTTACTGCTTTTTTAATTGTTCTTTTAAAAGGTTTATTAATACTTTCTAAAACTCTCTTTTTAATACTATATTTAGCTTCCTTTACATCTGTAACAACTATTTGTAATGTTTCTTTATTTTCTAAATAAGCAACAAGAGTACAGTACAATCCTTTTGGAATTTTAAAAGAAAATGCCCCATGCGCATTTGTATCAAATGCCAATACTTGTTTTCCATAAGTATTAAATAACAATAAATGTGCTTTTGTAGGAATCCCCTCTTTATTTAAAACAATACCAGATTTTACACTTTCTTTCTCTGGTTGGTATTTTGCATTCTTAAAAGTAAAGTCTATATCAGAAAAATAGGTTCTCCACCCATGAGTTAATAATACATAATCTAATGCTTTCTTTGCCTTAGGTTCTTTAGCATCAAAATAAAAAATAGGCTTGTATATTTTTCCTTTAAGCTCAGATGATAATAGTAAATTAGATACTATATGGTCTTGTTTATCATCTGCAAAAGACAATAATTTATTATCTACTACTGCTATTGATACGTTAGAAGGCACAGGAGTATTATGCTCATCTGTAGTTTTTATATGTAAAGTAACTTTTTCTCTTGTTTCGTAGTTTTTCTTTTCCTGAGTTATACTAATATTTAATTTCTTATTTGGGTTAATAAAAATTAAACGTTCTGCCAAAATAACTCCCGATTTACCTACCACACTAAATTTAGTAATGCCTCTAGTAAATTCTTGTGTATCTACAACAATTGTGTTTTTATTAGTATCTATAACTTTAGAAAATAAAGGGCCACTTGTATTCGATACATGTAATTGCAACTCTTGTTGCATTGTTGTATAAATAGAAATTTTTGCTTTTTCTTTAATCTGTTCAACAGAAAAACGAACTCCCTGACTATACACTTGTGGCAATTTTATTTTTTTTGTTGATGCAAACGGTTTTGTAATAGTGGCAAAGTATGTTTCTCCTTTTTTTGCATTTAAATTAAAACCACCCATACCATCGTGGTAGCTCTTAAAATTAGTAATAAACACACCTTCTTTATTGGCAATACTACCTGATACATCTGCTGGTTTTCCAAACTCATTTAATGCTTTAAAGGCTATTATATTTTTTGTACCTGCTATAATTTTACCGCTTTCAGGAAAAAACTGAAGATCTAAATTATCTAATACAACGGGAACACTTCTAGAAATAGATTCCACAGAACCTTTATGTGGTATTAACACATTTAAAATAACATCTGTAGTTACTAATTCTTGTGGCAAAACAAATGTGGGTTTCGCTTTTCCTTTTGCATCTGTTTTTATTTTTTTTGATAGGTGTTTTTTGCCTCCTACCTTTACCACAAAACTGATTTCTTTATTGGATAACAGATTATTTTTAAGGTCTTTTACTTCAAAATTTGCAATAACTTTAGAAGATTTTCCATAGGCTTCTTTTTCAAATTTTAAATTCATTAATAAATTAGGTTGTACTACTTTCTGTACTTGTATTTTTTTAATAAAAAATACTTCTTCTCCATAATTACGCATCCAATTTGTATACATTTTTAAGGTATATATACCACCAACCCAATCTTCTTTTATATCAAAATCGCCATAAGCATAACCATCCTCTATTTTTAATTTTAAAGTCTTGGCTACCGAACCTTTTGGAGAAATTAAATCTGCATACATAACTTCACTTATAGGCGATGTTTTATTAGAAGAATCTACAATGTAAGATTTAAACCATATTGTTTCTCCTGGAAAATAAAAAGGCCTATCTGTATGCGTATAAATTTTTTCTACTACTATTTTTTTAGAACTGTCTTTATTAAATGATATAAAAACTAATCCTAAAAAAAGAACTATTAAAACCTTATGTATTTTTGATACTCTTGTTCTCATGCTTATATATTTATATTCATTTTAACTCCTAATTCGCTTATAATAGGAGTATTAAAATAATTAATGCCTTGGCTAGATGATTGATCAAAAAGTGAATTATAAGGAGTAGCTCCCCTAAATTTAGATAAGGTTAAAAGATTTACACCGTATATTCCAATGTTAAGACTTCTTATAAAATGTCTTTCATTATTCGTTTTTATATCATAAAATAGACTCACTTTTTTAAGGTTTAAATAACTGCCATCTACAATAGCATCTTCTGCAACACCAGAAAAACCATAACGTGTAAATCTATTCTCTCTTATAGGAATTCCTAATTCTCTTTCATTTGCAGACTGCTGAGAAGTTCCTAAATAATTAAGAACATTTTGAGTACCATTCCATACCTCTCCTCCTTTTTGATAATCTAAAACAATATCTAATCGTATTCTTTTCCACTCTATAGTATTAGAAAAACCAATATTAAATTTTGGAATAGGGTTCCCTATAACCTTTAAACTTGTTGCCACCGTTGGTAAACCTTCTGCATCTAAAATTAAATTGTTATTAGCATCTCTAACATAGGCAGAACCTACTAAAACACCAGCTGGTTGTCCTTTTATTAAATTTTTAGAAATAGTAGAAAAGCCTGCAATAGGTATTCTTTCTTCATTACTTAAAAGCCTTAATGTTTTTGTTTTGTATGCAGAAAAAACAATACTAGGATTGTATCTGAAAGATTCGTTAATATAAATATGAGAATTAAGATTTAATTCAATTCCTGAATTTCTTACATCTGCTATATTTTTTAATTCAAATTTATTTTGCTCTAAAACAGGAAAAATACTGCCTTTAATAGTATTTGTATAATAAGTAGCATCAAAATCCCATCTTTTATTAAATAATTTAAACCCAAAACCTAAACTTGCTTCAAAACTATTTTTATCTTCTATTGAAACTTCTTTAGAGGCAAATAAATCAATATTAGCGGTATAACTAAAACTATTTTCTGGTGCGATATTTAAGCTATTATGACTTTGATTATTATAAAATAATGATAACGGATTTATATCTTTTGCATAACTTGTAGAAAGGTCTAATTTATAAATCCAATCTGAATATAGCATGTTTCCAAACTCATATTTTAAACTTAGTGCTGGTAAAAACCATTTACTATTTTGTATGGAAGATACATAGGAGTTATTACTAATATCAACATATGCATTGTTATCTAAAAAATTATACTTTACCTTATTTAGCCAACGAAATTGGTTTCTATGTAATCTATTTGTAATTGGTAGCGTAGTTGCATTTTGAATACTATTAGATATTGTGTTTTCTAAAAAGAAATAAGCTAAATCCTCATTCGTAAAATTTAGATTAGAAATTATATTAAGCTTACTATTATTAATATACTCATACCAATTAAAGTTAATATTGGCATCCAAGTTTTGCTTTTTAATATTCTTATTACTTGCGTATCCGTTTATAAATCCGACTGTGTTTTTTAATACTAAAAATTGCTGTTCTGCATCATTTGATAAATAATTGATTTTACTTTTTAATTTTACTCTATCAGAAATATTGTAAGTATTCTGTAGGCTTGCAACAAATAACTCATTGCTCATTTTATTATCATTATTATGTAACAACCATTTAGGGTTATTAAAATTCGCAGGGCTAAAACTACGTTGCTCTCCATTATCTAAACGATAGCCTTGATCATTACTAAAGCTTATAGGAGTTGCCAAAGTATTTAACAACAGATTATTCTGAAAACCATTTATATTTGGCTGGTTATTTTTTAAGTTGGAGTATTTTACAATAGCCTTCCAAAGAATTACTTTATCACTATTATTTTTCTCATTATAGTTTAAATTTATCTGGTTTAGTGTATTAACCTCTTCTGCATAAATATCTTTTCCTGATTTATTTAAAAAGTCAAATTCAAAACTTCTCTCATCCGTAGATACATTAGCAAAAAATGTATTGGTAGAATTTGCAACGGTATTAAATAAATTATTTTCATAAGGCATTACTTTTTTTCCAGAATTATTGCTTATTGGAACTAATCTACCATTAGTATCATAAGGATATAAAGACATATCAAAAGCTAAAGAATTTAATCTTGGTCCATATGAAAATATTTCATTTGTTTCTGCTCCTCTGTAAATAGAATTATTATTAATAGAACTACCCTGAGCATATATTTGCTGTATTTCTGGAAGGTTATTCTTTTTTACAAACCTAAAATCTGTTTGTGTTGATGCTCCAAGCTCATAAAATATATTTGGCTTAAAAAAACTAAGGTTTACCTTATTTCTTTTTATATCAATCTCATTAATACGATTAACCTGAATATAACTTCCTTGTTTATTATAGGTTCTTGTGCTGTTCTTAATATTAGGAATAGAATCATAAACTACTATTCTTTTTTTAATAGCATTCTTGTACGCATTATTTATAATAAGATTTACTCTCTGTTGCTTAGGAGCTATTATACTCCCTCTCTTAAACATTTGTGGTGTAACTATTATTTCTTTAGTTCTAGAACCAATAGAACTTATAAATAGGGTGTCTCCTATTTCACATTCAATTGTATAGTTACCATCAAAATCTGATATTACACCTGTAGTTTTACCTTTAATTGTAATAGATGCTCCAGGAATTGGCTCTCCATTATTATTTATATTTCCAGAAACTTTTCCGGTCTGAGAAAATACCGTTGTTAAGCTAAAACTAAATAATAGAACTATAAGTAATTGGTGTTTCATAAATAACGGTTTGGTTAATTATAAAACGAAACTATTCTTAAAAAGTATTTTATAAAAGTGCTATTGAGTAAAACAGCTTTATGGTTGAGGGAAACGTATATTTATAGATTAAATAACTTCTCAAACTTTTTTGGCGGAGCTACCTCAACATATATATTTTCTCCTGAAATAGGATGTTTAAATTGTAAACTTTTAGCATGTAAATACAAGCCTTTGCCTTTTAGTATAAAGCCTTCTATTCCGTATAATAAATCTCCAAAAATAGGGCTTCCTATTTCTGCCATATGTTTTCTTAGTTGGTGCTTTCTCCCTGTATTCGGTTTTAGTTCTACTAGGTTTAAAAAGTTATACTTTGGCGATGCTATAGTTTCTATCACTTTATAAGTGCTTTTTGCTGTTTTATCATCAATATTAATAGTAATAACACCTTTATATTGCATTTGTTTAATAGTTACTGCTACGTATGTTTTTTCTATGGTACGATTCTTAAATAACGTATTTAACTGCTTAATTGAGCTTGCTGTTTTTCCTATTAGTAAAACGCCACTAGTGGGGTAATCTAAACGGTGTATTGGTTCGGGTGCTATAGCATCATTCTCAAAACTCATCATTAAATTTCCTTGCAATGCATTTTCTAAAGTCCATTTTTTATTGCCACTTACTACAATACCTGCTGGTTTATTTACTATAGCTAAATAGTCGTCCTCAAAAAGCACTTCTAATTTTATATTAATTTCTGGTTTTTTGCTTACACTAGAATCTCTATAAATTGTTATAATTTCTCCTCCATAAATATAACTCCCTGTAGACCCTTTTTTACCATCTACATAAACCAATCCTTTTTTTATGGCATTTTTAAAACTTTTACGAGAAGTAAGTTTTGTAAATGTACCCGAAGGAAAATCAGATAAGCGTATTTTATCTTTTAATAAAGGAACGGAATACGACTCTATTTTTATAAGATTACTCATTAAACAAAAGGGTTCTTTAGATTACAAAACGTTATTCTTCATCCTATTCCAAACTTTTGCTAATAAAAATCCAGAAATTATAACTGTAGTAGTTAATCCTATTGCTAAACTATAATTTCCATAAATCCAATTCCCCGTAGCAAACAAACAGCCATATACTAAAATGCAACCTAATAACATTGCTATTATCCCAGAGGGTACAGACCATTTTTCTTTTTTATCTATAATAGAATTTCCATCTGTCTTAGCTTGTGCTACTACCTTTTTCCATCCTGGTCCGCCTGGTTGTGTTTGTTTGTAAAAACTATTTAGAGTTTGTTTTGTTTCTGGTTGCGTAATAAACGTTACAACGACCCAAATAATAGTAGTTATTAAAACAATAATGGGAAATTTTGCCCAAGCAGGCATCAATCCTTCTACTATATCTCCGTTTATATTTTTTATGTCAAATAATATATTCCCTAATGATGTAAATGCTAGTATTATAGAAATAAATCCTGAAGAAAACATAGCCGATATTTCACTCCAGGCATTAATTCGCCACCAGAACCAACGTAGAATAAAAATAAGCCCCGTACCTGCTCCAAACATTAATATAATATCGAAAAGCTGTGCTGCGTTTGTTAACATTAATGCTATAAAAGTGCTAATAACCATTAGCAAAAGTGTGGATAAACGCCCCACATTTACCAATTCTCTTTCCGTGGCACTTTTATTTACTTGTTGTTTGTAAAAATCATTTACAATATATGATGATCCCCAATTTAAATGTGTGGAAATGGTAGACATATAAGCAGCACCTAAAGAAGCCATTACCAGTCCTAAAAGCCCGCTTGGTAATTTTGTAAGCATTGCAGAATAGGCTAAATCTTCTCCTAATTTACTCTCTTCAATATTCGGAAATGCTTCCTTTATACTAGCAATATCTGGGTACAAAACTAAAGAGGCTAAAGCTACCAAAATCAATGGCCAAGGACGCAATGCATAATGCATAATATTAAAAAAGAACGTTGCTCCTATAGCATGGTTCTCATTTT
>CALHVB010000055.1 GCA_938039345.1 uncultured Sediminicola sp. | reverse complement strand
AATTCTTCCCGACTTTTCTGGGGCATATATATTTTTCCACCCTATAAAATTCTTTAATTTAACTTCTGTTGTTGTAATAGCACTATTAAATTGTTGGTTTATAGTAACAGTGGTACTATCTGCTAGTGGGTTATCATATGTATCTAAAGGAACATTTACTAGCATTGTATAATCCTTACCCCCTGCAATAATACTTGGAGGCCCCATATAGGTTTCTATATTTCTTGTTTTAGTAACTGCTGGGTGTATATATATATCACCTGCATCTAATTCTTCTTTATTCCCTATTAATTTAAAACTGCATTTACCTACTCTAGTACTATAGTTTGTTGGAAAAATATAAACAACTTCATTATGTTCCTTTCTCCCTTGTATTAAAGAAGTACCATATGCATTTTCTACTAATAGCATTGGTGTATTTTCTCCTGAGATACGGTATTTCAATATTATTTTTTGTCCGGCAATATATTCTTGCTTTTTAGTTATTAGCGTTGCATTAAAGATAGCTCCCGTCTTATTTTCAGCTACAGGAACGCAGCTGTTTAAAAACAGTAATACTAGCCATAAACAACTTATTTTATTCATATTACTTAGGGTTACCTATATAACTATTTAACTCAAACTTTAAAGCAGTAAATCCATTGCCTTTATAATTTTGTAATTGATGCTTTGCATGACTTTGGTTTCTATCTGGAAATAATTTTGTAGCAATACTAGCATTAGGCAAACCGTTTACAAAACAATTTTCCATACTAGAATTAATCACTTTTATATGATCTACATTCATAGGAACATAATTAAAATACTGCTTTCGCTGTACACGTATTCCTTCTGCCAAAAACTGATGATCTACCCATAGCAATTCTTTAGTTTCATTATAATAAGAAACTAATAATTGTGGTATGGTTACCTCTTGTATTCCCGAATTAAAAAGTGTTCCCTGTATTCCTTTTTCTGTAAAAACTATGTTTTGTAAAGAAACCTGTTTGTATAAATCTGTATTTGCTACATTGGCGGCACATTGTATATTAAATTTTGTAGGCTGTTCTTCTAATGCTACTGGTGTAAATTCATCTGGGTTAAACGTTGGCGGAATTGTATCTTCCGTTTTAGACCAGGCAATACCCTCAAAATTTATTTTAAATGTAGTGGTTTCTTTAGGCATTAATTTATGCTTTATATGATACTTAGCACTAAAATTTGCTAGCTCCTTATTAGCATCATTATAAAGTGTTGCTTTTACAACCACATCTGCTGGTACATTATCTATATTTTGTAATTCGCCTACTATAGCATACCTGTTTTTATATTTTACCAATTTTGCAGATAGTATTTCTAATACAGGTTGTTGCAACACATCTTCATGATGCGTTTGTTGAGTAGTTATTCTACGCCTACCATGGTTATAAAAAGAAGTGGTATTTGTTGTAAACAATTGATCTGGCGGAATATCTTTATCTAAGGCAGCAGGTGTTATATACCATTTCCCTTCTTTTTTTAAAATTTCATGATAGTAGGTTTTATTTATTTTCTCTAATGGCGTTATCCATTTTGTTTGCACACGTGCTTTAACCCTATCCGATGTTTTATTAATAAACGTAACCGAAATAGCATCTAATTTAGCATACGAACTAAGAATACCATCGCTTACAGCCACTTCTAACATGTATTGTGGTAAAGAAACATTACTACTAGGATTTAAATAAGAATAGGCCCTCTTAAACTCTTTAAAATCTAAAGCATCATAATACGCATGTATCACATTTCTAGGAGCAATCTGAGCACTATTTTTTACATAAAACTGATACATCCCAAAAAATAAAAACAATAATAAAATTACTGCCCAAACATGCCCCACAAAAACTAGCTTAGACGAAAATTTAGTATAGCTAATTTTATAAGCCATATAAGCTGGTACTAGCCTTTTTTTAGTTTTCAATAAACGATACCATAACAATTGTACATTTAAAACAAAAGCAATTACAACAGTTAAAAGAGGTAGTATTCCCCACATTATTTTAAAAAAAACAGACACCTCTTCTTTAGGCAAAATAGCTGGTAAAGGTGGTATATTTAATTTTTCCCAAACCATAATTCCGTTTTCTAATTGCTGTAAACGTTGCCATCCGCAGAAATATAAAATGGGATCATAAAACTTATCATTAGAAAATATATATTTTAAATGATACTTCTCTGGCACCGTTAAAAATTGCTGTAGCGAACCTATACCTTCTACCCCTCTAAATTTAGAATTTTCTAAACGCTCAATAGCTCTTGTGGTTAACTCTGGTAATCTCCTAGCAGAATGATAGTTTCCGTCTACCGTCATGGCATTTGTTTGCGCAGACAACCAAGCCATTTGATCCCCAAAACCTAGTGGTAAATACCGCCATTGATCATGATTATCCTGACTTAAAAAATTAACAATAGGCAACATGTTTATTTTCTGTGGCTGCGATGGTCTAAAATATCCCAAACTCATAGTAAAAACCACCATAAATAGCATTCCCCCAACCAAAAACCCTCCTAGTATTCTATGATACACACTTCCAAAACGATTTTGGAGTATTGTTCTTAAATCTCCTTCTACCAACCTATACATAAACTCTCCAAACAATGGCAATGCCATTATGGTTGCCCATAATGTAAAACGATCTAAGGTTAAAATATTAAAAGCTGTTTCTCCTAATATTTTTAAAGGAATAGCCGTAGTACCTCCTGTTCCTAGTAGCGTAAGCATACTAATAGATAACCCATAAAACAAATAGCGCTTGCTATAAAAACGATAAAATATATAAGGTAAAACAAAGAGTAATATTCCCCAAGGGATAATAAAAAAAACCAAGCCCGATGAAGTTACCTCTAAAAAATTATCTCTAGAACCATGGGGTATTGGCACTTGGGTTATTGGGTTTTTTTTAGAATTTATCCAATACGGTAAAATACATGTAATTATTAAGACTAAAGATAAAAACCCAAAGCTTATAATTCTTGGCAATAGCTTTTTAAAGGCCTTAAAAAATAGTTTAAAAGATACAGCCTTAATAGATTCTACTTTTTCGCCAGCAGTATCCATAATAACCATTCCTATTAAGGGAAAAATAAAAAAGACCATTCCAAAAATTGGAGTTACATGGTGCGAGGTTACCGTAACTGCTAGTAAAGAAAGAGAGGTTAAAAGATATTTATATTTCCCCGTTTTTATCCATAAATAAATTTCTGGCATAGCATGTAATAAGACCGAAAGCCCAATAACACTAGGTAGCTGCCCAAAAATATGCAGCGTTTCTATAAAGGTCGATGAAAATACGGCTAATAATGCAGCATAACCTGCCACACGCCTATTAGCTGTTACTAATAAACCATACCTATAAACTCCTGTAATAAATAATACAATTGCAATAAAGGCTACTGTAAACATTCCAAATTTTAGCCCTCCTATATAAGAAAACAATGCAATACTTTGGTGCACCAAAGGCGGATAAGCATGTACTGTAAAACCTGTATACCAACGATAATCCCAAGGCTCAAACCAACTATTTGCATAATGATCGGCAAAAAACAAATGAATAAGCGCATCGTAGGTATACTCTAATGTAAAAAATAGGGCAGCACCATGGAATGCAATTCCAATGACCAAGGCTAATACTAATAAGGTATTGGTTCTGCTCATTTAATTATTTTGTAGGAAAATATAACAATATAAAGGTAAAAATATTGTTATATAATAGCATAATCAATCATCCTATGGAAAAAACCGTTAGTCTACAGAAAATTGCAATTCAACTTTCTACAGCTATTTTCGGCGTTATTCCCTAATAAATTTATAGAAAAGTAATTAGCTTTTGTTTTCCTAAATCGACCAAAAAACTATAAAACTTAGCCTATGAAAATTCTTACTATTGATGATCAACAATTGATTTTACTTTCATTAGAAAAAAAACTAAAAGCATTAGGATACGAAGTCCAAACTGCCAATAATGGTCAGTTAGGCAAAGCCTATTTTAACTCTTTTAAACCAGATTTAGTAATTGTAGATATTAATATGCCAGATATGTCTGGTTTAGAAGTAGTAAAACATATTAGAGTAGTATCTAAATCGGATATTCCTATCCTAGTAATGTCTGGAAATACCAATGAAAATATTATTATTGATGGGTTCGATTTAGGTATTAATGATTACATGAAAAAACCTGTAAGTCTTAACGAAGTAGCAGCACGGGTAAAACGAATTTTAGGAAACAACACAACTACAACACAAAAAAATGAAACCGCACAAATGCTACAGCAATACTGCGTTGGTGTAGTTATCCCTTGTTATAATGAAGAAGACAGACTCTCTAGTGCTATATTTCAGGATTTTACACATAAAAACTTAGGATACCATTTATGTTTTGTAAACGATGGTAGTACTGATAATACGCTAAAAGTTTTAGAAGAGTTACGCAAAGGAAATGAAGATACTATTAGCATTTACAATTGCGAAAAAAATGGTGGAAAAGCAGAAGCCGTTCGCCAAGGTATTTTACACCTTTCTAAAGACCCACAATTAAATTATATTGGCTATTTAGATGCCGATTTATCTACCGATTTTAGAGATTTTGATGACCTGGTACAAACTATGGAAAATTCAGATTTTAAAATTGTAAGTGGTTCTAGAATTAGCAGAATGGGCGCTAATATTACCAAAGAATCTGCTCGTAAAATTATTAGTATGACTATTAATTTAATTATACGTACCATCTTAGGAATGCCTTTTAAAGACACCCAATGCGGTGCCAAAATAATGGATAAAGAAATTGCACAACTTGTATTTCATAAAAAGTTTATTACCCGTTGGCTTTTTGATGTGGAAATATTTATGCGCATGCGCAAGCATTACGGAAAAGACAAAGTACAAAGTCTTATATGCGAACAACCTTTAAAAAGATGGATCCATGCAGATGGCTCTAAATTATCCATGAAAGATTCTGTAAAAATTATTGGCCAATTGGCTAAAATCGCCGTGCATTATAAATAGGTATATCCTAGAAAAACGTTTATAGCACTGCATAAAAAACCTCATATCATTTATAATGGTATGAGGTTTTATACTTATTATATTTTACATAAACTTCCCAATACCCATTAAACTATATATATTTCTATTTTGCAATAACTATAAAATATTATGGTTATGATTATCGTTGTAATGATTAGCAATACCTAATCTGTAGTAAATTATGGAAAACATATGCTTTAATTGCAATGAAAAACATGAAGATGATGCTAATTTTTGTGAAAACTGCGGTAATTCTTTAAATAAAGAACATTACAACATTAAAAATTGCCCTAACTGCGAAAAAAAATATCCATCAGAATATAATTATTGTGAGATAGATGGTGAAAAATTACTTACTCTAGAAGACTTGCTCCCAAGATGTACCATTTGTTATAAGAGATACGAAAAAGATATTACTGTTTGTTCTATAGATGGTGGTGAGGTAAAATATATTCCCAAAAGGTCATCACGTTCTAAACACCCACATCAGACAAAAAGTGATGAAATGTTTCAAAACATATTCTCCTTTAAAGGAAGAATTAGACGAACAGAATATGGTATAACAATGTTACTCTACATCTTTTTTTACTTTTTTTCTATGTATGCTTTAGAAAGTATGAGAGATAAATCAGTGGTTATAATATTATTGTTGTTATATATTCCATTTTTATGGATTTTATTGGCCCAAGCTGCAAAGCGGTGCCATGATCTTGGCAATAGTGGTTGGTATCAGCTAATTCCTTTTTATGGAATTCTTCTTTTATTTCAAGAAGGAGAAGAAAAAACAAATCAGTACGGGAGAAATCCAAAAAAATAATTTAAAAAGACAGCTATGAAATGTTTAAACTGTAGTATCATAAATTCTGAAAATGCACAATTTTGTAAAAATTGTGGTACAGAACTATCTTTTGTAGCCACAACTACTCAAAATATTGATAAACCAGATAAAAGCATTAATTTACTTTTAATAGTAATGGGTACTGGTTTATTAATGAGTTTATTTTACCTAATTATTAACAAAATAACAAGTATTGATTTTGGTCGTATTTACATGTACCTACATATAGCAACCAGCATTATTTCTTTTACAGTAACTTTAATAGCAGCTATTTTAATCCCCAATAAAAAAGCAAAAATATTTTTATTTATTTTCTTGTTTTTTGAACTTATACTTTTTGTTGCTTACCTCTAATTTTCGTAAAAAATATTCCTATCAAAAAATGAATACTACTTATTTTAAAAACTCTTTATACCATTTTCCCGAAGATTTTAAAATTCTTTTTTGCGTTTTAAAATCTACATATACTAATCCAAACCGGGGATTATAACCTTCTGCCCAATCAAAATTATCGGTAAAGGTCCACACAAAATACCCATCTACTTTTAAACCTTCATTTTGTGCTTTTTTTACTTGTTGTAAATAGGTTTGTAGGTATTGTAATCTATCTACATCGTGCACCGAATTATTTACCAGCGTATCTGTAAAAGCAGCTCCATTTTCGGTAATTAAAATTTTATGTACGCCTTTATAAGCATTAAACTTTTTTATCATGTTATAAATGCTAGGCGGATATACTTCCCAATCCATCAAAGTAGTTTTTACTGCTCTTTTTGATGCTTTTACTATTCTTGCTTGTATGTAAGGGATAAAATAATTATGCTTTACCACCTCTCTGGTATAGTTTTGAATCCCTATAAAATCGAACTCAAAAATGCTGTTTTCTACATCTCCAGGTTTACTATACTTTTCTATTTGTTTTAAAACCGACACATTTTCTATAGGATAGCCCATTCCTAAAGAAGGTTCTATAAAAAGTCTGTTTAATAATGCATCTGCTTTGCTTGCTGCTAAACTATCTTTAGGCTTACTACTATAGGGTGTTATTTGCGAGCACGAAAAAGCAGTGCCTACATTTGCTTTGGCAACTAAAGAACGAACTATTCTTCCGCCTTCTGCCTGACATAAAACCGCATGATGCACTGCGGGTAAAAATTCCTTTAATCCTTTTTTTCCTGGCGCATGTACCCCTAAATAATAACCTGCGCCCGTAAAAACCATAGGTTCGTTTAAAATCATCCAATTTTTAACCCGATCTCCAAACGCTTTACAACATACGCTTACATACGCTTTAAACCAATCTATGATTTCTCTATTGGCCCAACCTCCTTTTTGTTGCAGTGCTTCTGGCAAATCCCAATGGTATAAAGTAACCCACGGTGTTAAACCATGCTCCAAACAAAAATTAATAAGCTTATTATAAAAATCTATGCCTTCATAATTAATGGCTCCTATTCCGTTTGGGAGTATTCTAGACCAAGACAATGAAAACCTAAAATGTTTTATATGCATAGCCTTCATCAATAAAATATCTTCTTTATACTTATGATAAAAATCTACGGCTACTTGCCCATGCTCATTATTATGTATGTTCCCCTTTTTACTGGTAAATGTATCCCAGATAGAAGCTCCTTTGTTATGTAAATTGTAAGCACCTTCTATTTGGTACGCGGCTGTGGAAACACCCCAAGTAAAGTCTTCTCCAAAATCTTTCGATGTTAAACCAAAAGACGGTAAGTTATCCTTAATCATATAAATTTAAGAATCGAAATGTTCTTTTAGTAATTGGTCTATAATGCGTTCCGTAATATCCGGATAACTAACCTGTACACGTACATCATTTTTAACCCAATTTTTTAATGTATTTAAATGTTTGTTTTTTAAAGATTTTATTACAGGTACACCCATTTTTTTTAAAGCAGCTGCATTACACTGTTGCTCGTATTGCCCTTTCATGGGTATTACCATTAATTTCTTTTTCATAAACAAGGCTTCTGCCGGTGTTTCAAATCCGCCACCACATAATATGCCTTTACTAGTTGCCATGCTTTTTACAAAAGCTTCGTTAGTAATTGGCTGAAAAGAAATATTTTTAATAAAATACGATTGCTTATTGTACTTAGAAAATACTACCCATTCTACGTTCTTAATTTTAGAAAGCATTTTTATTATTTTCTCATCGCTATAAGAAGGCAAATACACCGTATAATGTTCTCCTTCGCTAATAGCTGCCTTTCTAATATCTTGGCGTATTACTGGGGTAAAAATGCTATCGTTATAGGCTACAAAATGAAAACCGTATTGTTTGGTTGTAGGCGCATATTTTTTTAATATTAATTTCCCTAAAGGGTCTTTCTTTTTGGGCTTTGGTGCTTGCGCTGCTAATACCGCTGCTTGGTGACTTAAACTTATGCAGGGCTTTTTTTTAATTTTACAAGCCCAAGCAGAAACAGGCTCAAAGTCGTTAATAATTAAATCGTAATCTTCTACAGG
>CALHVB010000054.1 GCA_938039345.1 uncultured Sediminicola sp. | reverse complement strand
ACTATCTACCAATGCAGCAAAAGTTGAAAAAACTGCAGCCATACCAGATGCAAAAGCAAAACCAGTTTCTGCCCCTTCCATTTTACATACTTTTTCTATAAACTCCGTTGAGTTAGGGTTTGAATATCTAGAATATAGATTTCGTTCCTTTTCTTCTGCAAACCCAGCTCTCATATCTTCAGCATCCTCAAACACAAAACTAGAGGTTAAGTATAATGGTGTAGAATGCTCTAAAAATTGTGTGCGCTCTGTTTGTGTTCTTACTGCCTCTGTCTCAAAATTATATTTCTTCTTCATTATAATTTTATTCTTATTTCTTACTTAAATTATCCTTTTTCTACAATTCGCAATATATCTCCAAAAACACCTCTTGCCGTTACAGCTGCTCCTGCTCCTGCTCCTTGAATAACCAAAGGTTTTTCTCCATAAGATTCTGTATATATTTCTATAATAGAATCGGAACCTTTAACTTGCCCTAAAGCACTTTCTTTAGGAACAGATATTAATTTTACTTGTAGATTTCCTATTTCTTTTTGTAAATCTCCAGACAAATCGCCTACATAACGCAATACATAATTTGGTTTTTGTGCTGCTTTTATTTTTTCAAAAACTTCATCTAACACTTCTAAATTGCTCAAAAATGCATCAACAGTTCCTTTTTGCAATTCTTTAGGTATTAAATTCTCTATCTGTACATCTTCTAGTTCATTTCTTAAATCTAATTCTCTTGCTAATATTAATAATTTACGTCCCACATCATTCCCCGATAAATCTTCACGAGCATCTGGCTCTGTAAAACCTTTATCCATAGCTTCTTTTAAAATAGCTGAAAAAGGCCTATCAACTTCAGAAAACGTATTAAAAATATAACTTAAAGAACCAGAAAACACTCCTTTTATTTGTGTAATATTTTCTCCTGACAAATGCAGTAACTTAATTGTATCTATCAATGGTAAACCAGCACCAACATTGGTTTCATACAAATATTGCTTTTGATTTTTAGTTAATTCTGAACGTAGTTTACTATAGAATTCAAAATCTAGTGTATTCGCTATTTTATTAGACGATACAATATCAAAACCATTTGCTATAAAATCAAAATAACTTAAAACAAATTCTTGACTAGCGGTATTGTCTACTACTATTAAATTTTCTAAATGATGCTTCTTTACATAATCAAAAATGGTTTGTGGTGAATATGCAATCCCTTTTTCATCAAAATTACTTTCCCACTTTTTTGTAACTCCTTTTTTATTTAGAATTACTTTTTTAGAATTAGCAACAGCAAAAACATTTAACTGTATTCCTTTACGTTCTTCTATGGCTCTAGCAGATTTTAATAGCTGACTTATTAATGTACCCCCAACATTTCCATGTCCAAATACAGCAATATTTACTTTCTTGCTAATTCCAAAGACCTGGCCATGCATTACATTTAATGCTTTATATAGGTCAACTCTTTTTACCACTAAACTCACATTTTTACCCGTTACAGTATTATTAAATAATAAAGGAACTATTTGATTTTTTATTAGTGCGTTAAAGGGTTTATGAAACGAACTTAAATCTTGACCAACTATTGAAATTACCGAAACGTCATCGATAACAGTAATCATGTTTACATCTTTAGTCTCAAAATCTATACTAAACTCTTCTGTTAATACTTGTTTTGCTTTTAAGGCATCTTCTGCATCTACCACAAAACCTAGACCACGTTCAGAAGAGCCTTGCGATATAATATTAACACTAATATTATTAGCACTTAGTGCTTTAAATACACGCGCATCTACACCAACTTTACCTAATAAACCACGTCCTTCAAAATTAATAAGTGCTACATCTTCCATTACAGAAAGAGACTTTATTCCTTCCTTATTAGTCTTTGCGCTTATTAATGTTCCCTCAGCATCGTTATTAAAAGTATTTAATATCCGTAATGGAATATTCTTTTCTATTAACGGAATTATTGTTTTTGCATGTAAAATTGTTGCTCCCAAATTTGCAAGCTCGTTAGCCTCTGCATAAGATAGTTCTTCTATCTTTTTTGCATCTGGCACATAATCTGGATTTGCGGTATAAATACCATCTACATGTGTATAATTTTGTAATTCAGCAGCATCTAAAAAGTTTGCCACCAAAGCCGCCGTATAATTGCTTCCGTTTCTACCTAAAGTAGTTGTTTCATTATCTCTGTTTGATGCTATAAAACCAGTAACAACAGGTACCACATTAGTTGCCAACTTTGCTATCTCTGACAATACATTTTCTTTAGAAATTGCTTCTAAAACCTGAGCATCACCAAAACTTGCATCTGTTTTTATAATATCTCTGGCATCTATTAATTTAGCTTTAACTTCTTGGTCTCCCAATAATTTTACAACTACCTTTGCCGAAATTAACTCTCCATAAGCTAAAACCTGATCTTTAATTTTTGCACTATAATCTCCTAAAAGAGAAACCCCTTCGAACAACTTTTCTAAATCTAAAAACTCTTGAGATAACTCAACATCTAAATTAGATTGTTGGTATTTTTTAAAAGCATCAAAATCTTTAGTATACGTTTTACCTTGTGCTGCTTTCTTTAAAATACCTTCTAATTGGTTGGTTGCTTTTTCTCTTGCCGATAAAACAACCGCTATATTTTCTCCGCCTTTAACTTTAGTAGTTATAATCTCTAGAACACGCTTTAACCCGTCTCCATTGGCTAAAGATTTACCGCCAAATTTTAAAACTTTTACACGTTTACTTTTGCCTTGTTGGTCAAAAATTCCTTTTAACAATTGTTCCATTTGCTGAAACTCTATTAAAAAAGCATCATGCCCGTGTAATGACCTAATTTCTCCGTAGGTTACATTACTATTTACTTGCGCCAATTGTTTAAAAGTATCTTTATTCTCTTTTGCCGTAAAAAACAAATCTGAATCTACACCGATAATATGTATTTTGGTAGCACTCTTTTCTATACTGTTAAAAGCATCTTTATTACCTCTTGTAATATCAATAGTCTTTAACAACTGATTCATTAATTTATACGCCGAAAGCTGAAACCTTTCTTGTAACTTTTTCCCATGATGTGTTAACCAGCTTTCTACATTAAAAACTTGTAATTCTTCGTTTGTACTTCGCTTAAAACGTTCTTTAAAAGATTCTGGAGTACGGTAACACAACATAGCATGCATACGTGCATCATGAACAGGCTGTTTAGAATTTATTAAAAACTGTTCCTGAATTTGACAATTGGCAATTAACCAATCTGTTGATTTCCAATCTGATGCTACAGGTATTAAGTTTTCTGCCAAATTAGGTTTTAAAGCTACCATTTCCCATGCTATACCACCACCCATAGAACCTCCTATAAGTGCAAATACCTTTTGAACAGAAAGCTGCTCTAGACCTAACAAAAATACTTTGGCTATATCCTGAGCAACAAAATCTTTATAATTATCTATTACAAAACCATCATGACCATTACCGGGAACATCAAAACAAAGAATCGTATATTTTTGAGTATCTATACATTTACCATCTCCGATTAATGCTGACCACCATCCGTTTTCGCCTGCTACATCAGAATTTCCTGTAAGTGCATGGTTCACCAATACTATAGGTGCTGTATGCAATTTAGGTCCAAACAGTTGATAAGACAACTCTAAATCTTGAGTTGTACCTCCATGATTGGTATAATTATTTATTTTTAAATGATGTAACATAACTCTATTCTATTTAATTCTGTAAGCTATTTAAATAACTACTTCCTAAAGTGCTTCAAAAGCAGCTTCTAAATCTGATTTTAAATCTTCTATATCTTCTAAACCAACAGACAAACGAATTAAATCTTGCGTTACTCCGGCGGCTGCTTGTTGTTCTAGTGCTAATTGCTGGTGCGTTGTACTTGCTGGGTGAATAATTAAAGATTTAGTATCTCCTATATTGGCTAATAAAGAGAATATTTTAGTTGCGTCTGTTACTTTCTTAGCTGCATCAAAACCTCCTTTTAATCCAAAAGTTACCAAACCACTTTGTCCGTTAGGTAAATACTTTTTTGCTAAAGTATTGTACTTGCTACTTGCTAAGCCAGGATAATTTACCCATGCAACTTCTTCTTTGCCTTCTAACCACTGTGCTAATTCTAATGCATTTGCACTATGTTGCTTAATTCTAACTGATAAAGTTTCTAAGCCTTGAATAATCTGAAAAGCATTGTACGGACTTAAAGCTCCACCAAAATCTCTTAAGCCTTCTAATATTAACTTAAACGTAAATGCAGCGGCTCCTAAAGCTTCATGATACACTAACCCATGGTATCCTGCACTAGGTTCTGTAAATTCTGGAAATTTACCATTTGCCCAATTAAATGTTCCTGCATCAATAATTGCTCCTCCTAAAGAATTTCCTTGTCCTCCTATATATTTTGTTAATGAATGAATTACCAAATTAGCGCCATGCTTAATAGGATTTAATAAGGCTGGTGATGCTACTGTATTATCTACAATAAAAGGTACTTCGACAGCCTTAGCTTGCTCCGCAATAGCTTCTAAATCTAATACATCTAACTTTGGATTCCCTAAAGACTCTACAAAGAAAGCTCGTGTATTATCTTGCACGGCTGCTTTAAACTCTTCTGGGTTAGAGGCATCTACAAACGTAGTTGTAATTCCTAATCTTGGCAAGGTTACATTCAATAATGTAAATGTACCTCCATATAAACTACTAGAAGCCACAATATGATCACCTGCTCTTAACAAAGTCATTAAACCTGTTGCAATAGCAGAAGTACCCGACGCAAATACAACGGCTCCTACACCACCTTCAATAGCTGCTAGCCTATCTTGTAATATTTGATTTGTAGGATTATTTAAACGTGTATAAATAAATCCTAATTCTTTTAACGAAAATAAATTTGCAGCATGATCTGTGTCTTTAAAAACATACGAAGATGTTTGATAAATTGGTACAGCTCTGGTTCCTCCTGTTTGAGTTGTGTCGTGCCCTGCATGCAAAGCGTTTGTTGAAAATTTTTGATTACTCATGATTTTTTTGTTTTTTCTAAAATTAATACTAAAAAAAGCTAAACAGTATACTACGGACATTTGCAGTATAAAAAAATCAAAAAAGTTATTAAGAAGAAAGTACAATTACAGTAAGTAATTGGTTTTTCGTTATCTGCCATAAGTATAAATTTACTTTGGTAGAATTTAGCACCTTCTCTGTAAAAACAGAGGGTTGCTAAGGCTTCAATGGGTCTAATCCCTCCACCTTTCTTGATAACTATTCAATATATGTTTGAACTTGCGAGTGCAAATATAAGTACGAAAAAATTGAAACTCCTATTTTTTACACATAAAAAACAGGAAAACATTATTTTTTTACATTTTCTATGGCTTTAAAACTAAAAATTCAATACTAGAATCTGTAAATACAGTATGTGTTTGTGTTTTAAAGTCTGATTCTTCTGCCTTAAAAATATTATCTACATAAGTCTGTGGGTTTAAATCTATTAACGGAAACCAAGTACTTTGCACTTGTACCTGTAACTTATGCCCTTTTTTAATTGTATGAAAAACATCTTGCAATTTAATATTTACTTCTGTTTTTTTATTTGGTGTAAAAGGTTCTGGGTTTGCAAAACTATTTCTGAACCTACCTCGTAATACCTCACTACGCACCATCATATGATAATTACTCATTTTTAAATGTTCTTGCATATGCTCATGTGTAGGTTCATCTGTTGGGTGTACATCTATAACCTTAACAATCCAATCTGCAGCAGTACCCGTAGTTGCTATTTTTAACTTAGCCAATATATCTCCTGCCAATGTTAAATCTTCTTCCATAACTTCTGTCTCATAGACTAAAACATCTGAACGACGTGCAGCAAAACGTTGATCATCTGTCATATATTTTCTTGGCGTAAATACAGACTTTATATCTTCGGAATAAGGAACAGGTTTTTTTACATCACTAATAAATTTAATACCTTTCTCAATACCTTGTTGCTCACTTAAAATTTGTTCACCAGACAAGAAAAACTCTTTCTTTACCACCTCTTTTGGAGGCCAACTATCATAGGTTTTCCATTTTTTTAAACCAGAATCGAATACATAAGCTTCTGGTAAGCCACTATTATGGTCACCTTTTCCTTTTAAAAAGTGATTAAAAAATTTAGTCTCTATTTTCTCTTGAAAAAACTCAGAAATTGAATCCCCAAAATAATAATTACCTACTATATTTTTTCCTTTTCTACGTGCCCATGCACCATGATCCCATGGACCAAAAACAAGTGTATTATAATTTTTTCTATTATACTTTTCTATGTTCTTATAGGTTTCTAAAGGGCCATATAAATCCTCAGCATCAAACCACCCACCAACAACCATAGTTGCAACACTAGGTTTTACATTTTTTAAATGTTGTATTAAGCCTTTACTCCTCCATAACGTATCATAATTAGGGTGCTCTTTTAACTCATTCCAGAAAAAATCATCTACCAAACCATCGTTTTCTACATTCGTATTTCCGTCTATTTTATACTTAAAAAAAGAATTTAAGTTTTTTAATGGTCCTGCATCTAAAAAAAATTGATACTGATCTTCTGAAGGTAATTTCGGCAAAGAATACCAAGCTGTATCAATAGGCTGGTCTCCATTGGGTCTTTTAGTTCCAAAAAGAGAAGTTGCTCTAAAATAACTTAATAAATAGGCGCCATTATGATGAAAATCATCAAAAAAGAAATCTCCAATACATGCTTGTGGCGAAGCTGCTTTTAAAGCTGGATGCGCATCTACTGTTGCATAAGTAGAATAATACCCAGGATACGATATTCCCCAAACACCTACTTTTCCGTTATTATGCGCAACATTATTAATTAACCATTCAATGGTGTCATAAGTATCTGAACTTTCGTCTATATCGTTATCTGTTTTTTTATTAAGAATATAGGCACGCATATTTTCATAAGAACCTTCGCTTAACCAACGACCACGAACATCTTGATACACTATAATATTACCTTCTTTCATTAAATGAATATTGGGCCCTATATTTTTTTTAAATTCTCCTTCTCCATAAGGCTTAGAGCTATAAGGTGTTCTTTGCATTAATATAGGATATACTTTAGATGTATCTTTTGGACTATAAATAGTAGTATGCAACTTTACCCCATCTCTCATCTTAATAGCTACTTCTTGCTTTGTATAATTTTCTTTTACAAAAACGTCTTCTACTAAAGGTATTTGCTCTTCTTTACAAGAAACAACACACATTATTATAAATATCAGTAATATTATATGTTTCATATTCTCAATATAATTAGTCACTCAAAAATACTAAAAACAAAAAAAGAACCCGTTAAGGTTCTTTTTTTTTATAATTTAATATGATTTATTTACAGGTTGAATGCTGATTTAACAGCATCTACCGTATCTAATTTCTCCCATGTAAAAAGCTCAACTTCTTTTTCTACTCTACCATTATAAGGAGACTCAAACACCTTGGTAATTGTTTTAGGCTCTTTACCCATATGCCCATAAGCAGCAGACTCTAAATAAATAGGGTTACGCAGTTTTAAACGTTCTTCAATAGCAAACGGACGCATATCGAACAACTCAGAAACTTTTTCAGCTATTTTACCATCACTCAAATCTATATTTGCGGTACCATAGGTATCTACAAAAATTGATGTTGGCTCTACTACACCAATAGCATAACTTACCTGTACTAAAATCTCATCGGAAACTCCTGCTGCCACTAAATTTTTTGCAATATGCCTTGCTGCATAAGCCGCACTACGATCTACCTTACTTGGATCTTTTCCGCTAAAAGCACCACCACCATGCGCTCCTTTTCCTCCGTAGGTATCAACTATAATTTTACGTCCTGTAAGTCCTGTATCTCCATGCGGTCCTCCAATTACAAACTTCCCAGTTGGATTAATATGATAGGTTATTTGGTCATCAAAAAGTGCTTGTATATTTTCTGGTAATTGTGCTTTTACTCTAGGTATTAAAATAGCTATAATATCTTCTTTTATTTTAGCCAACATTAGCTCATCATCAGTATTAAAAGCATCATGCTGTGTAGAAACGACAATAGTATCTATACGTTGTGGTACATTATCATCAGAATATTCAATAGTAACCTGAGATTTAGCATCTGGTCTTAAATAATTAATCTGGTTCCCTTCTCTTCTTAACTCTGCTAAAACTTGTAGAATTTTATGAGAAATATCTAAAGCCAAAGGCATGTAGTTTTCTGTTTCTTTGGTAGCATATCCAAACATCATACCTTGATCACCTGCGCCCTGCTCCTCTTTTGTTCCCCTGTCTACTCCTTGATTAATATCTTGCGATTGCTCATGAATTAATGATATTACACCACAAGAATCTCCACTAAATTGATATTCTCCTTTTGTATATCCTATTTTGTTAATTACATTCCTAGCAATGTTCTGAACGTCTAAATAAGTATTACTTTTTACCTCTCCGGCTAGTACAACCTGACCAGTTGTTACTAAAGTTTCGCAGGCTACTTTACTTTCTGGATCAAAAGCCAAAAAGCTATCTAACAATGCATCACTAATCTGATCTGCAACTTTATCTGGATGCCCTTCACTAACAGATTCTGATGTAAATAAATATGACATAAATGTTTATTTAATTTTATTACTTAAGACTGATTTTTGACGGAAATAGATAAAGAAAATTACAAACTGAAATAGATATTTACAGCTATAACTGCTTTAGCATTTTTTTCGAGGTTGCAATCAGTCAAATTTTTCCTCATTAAATTGTGGCGCAAAGGTAAATATTTGTTTACGATATAAAAACATTATACTATTATTATTACTTAATTAACTTTTCATCAACTATTTTTTCTCTAACCCAAGAATCGTTGTATATTGCGCCTCACTCTAATCATTAATCTTTTATTAAATGCATATAGCCGTTGCAGGAAATATAGGGGCTGGTAAAACCACTTTAACAAGACTACTCGCTAAACATTACAAATGGGAAGCACATTACGAAGATGTTGTAGACAATCCTTATTTGGATGATTTCTATAGCCAAATGGAACGTTGGAGTTTTAATTTACAAATTTACTTTTTAAACAGTAGATACCGACAAATATTACAAATAAGAGAAAGTGGTAAAAGTACTATCTTAGATAGAACTATTTATGAAGATGCTTTTATTTTTGCTCCCAACCTGCACGCAATGGGACTTATGACCAATAGAGATTTTAGTAATTACTCTAGCCTTTTTGAGTTAATGGAGTCTTTAGTACAAGCACCAGATTTATTAATTTACCTAAGAAGTTCTATTCCTAATTTGGTAAAACAAATACATACACGAGGTAGAGATTACGAAAATTCTATATCTATAGATTATTTAAGTAGGCTTAATGAACGCTATGAGGCATGGTCTGAAAGCTATGAAAAAGGGAAACTTTTAATTATAGATGTAGATAAAATAGATTTTGTTAATAACCCAGAAGATTTAGGATTTGTTATTAATAAAATTGATGCCGAAATAAACGGGTTATTTTAAACTGCAATTAAAACATCACCTATTTAAGGTTTGACTTTCTCCTTCATTTTTCTCTATAGAAAAATTAATTTGAATTTTATTTTGATGCCATAATTTTGGATATTTTAATACTATATAATAGGCTAATAAGGAAGATATAGTTCCAAATAAAATTCCAAAATATACATCGTTAAAAAAGTGTTGAATTAAATAAATTCTAGATACGCCCACAAATAAACCTATAATAGCCAAAAACCAAGATAGATATTTGTTATTTGCTAATAGTGCAAAGAAAGATACTAGAAAAAATACACAGGTGGTATGTCCAGAAGGAAATGTATTAACATGCCTCACTTTTACCCCTTCTATAAGGTTTAACAAACATTCCTGATCTAAACTTCTGTAATATAATAATGGCCTTAATGCTCCATGATAAAACCCTTTTTTAAATAATAGTATCCATAATAAATGAAAAATAAAAGCTAAAAAGAAAATAGAGACCCATTTAAATCTAAAGTACAAAACCACAAAAAACAGTACAAATAATATACTAAATCCGTTACCTAAACTACTGGCATTAATAAAAAAAACATCTAAAAAAGATGTTCTTGCAGCATTTAATTCTAAAACTAGTTTACCCTTTTCTAAAAAATTAAAAGGAAAAAGGACTATTAACAAAAAAATAAAAGGAACTAAATTGTTTTTTAGATTTCTCATAATTTACATTTTTTCAAACGTAAATTATTTTTTAACTTTTTTTTACTACGCTTTTTTCAATTGTAGATTAAAAACTATAAACTGTTGTTAATTAGCTGTGAACTGTTTTTAAACAAAAGACCACCCATTATTATACTTCCAAGCTTAACAAAGACAATTCAAAGGTATATTTAACAAATTACAAACCTCTCATTAACATTACTTTAATTAAAACACGTTTCAATATTTTCATTTGCTATATTTAGCTTTATACCAAACTTTTTGCCATTCTCTTTTTAATATTAAAAAAGAAACATGTTTTGCCACCTCAACTATATCATCTTCTTTTATGTCTTTAAACGCCTTTTCTGGAACATCTATAATATACATTAGATTTAAATATTCCATAAATTTCTCTAGAAGCAGAAAATATACTTTTTCTTGTAATTGAATTAAAAAGTCTTTTGCAGAAGCTGTTGTAGAAAATTCAATATCGATATTTGCTAACGTAAAATCTTTCTGTAGTTGTGTAACTAAATTCACAAACAAGTTTTCTTCAGTTGCTTTTTTTAGCAATTCGTTACTATCTAAAAAATTAGGTATCATACATTGTATATTAATTCTAAAAAACAAAAAAAGGTTTACCTAAAAACAGATAAACCTTTTTCTTAATTTTATATAAGTGTATTAACTTCTTACTTTTACTTCCCAGTCCCAAGCAGATTTCATTGCTTCGTCTAAGGTAGATTCTGCTTTCCATCCTAACTCATTATTAGCTTTAGCTGTATCTGCATAGGCTGCCGTAATATCTCCTTCTCTCCTATCTACAATTTGATAATTTAATTTCTTACCAGAAACTTTCTCAAAACTATTAATAACCTCTAAAACAGTACTACCTGTTCCTGTTCCTACGTTAAACACCTCGTAATTTTCTTTATTTTTGCCTTCTAGCAAACGTTGTAATGCTACTACATGTGCTTTTGCTAAATCTACTACGTGTATATAATCTCTAACACATGTACCATCTTTAGTTGGGTAATCGTCTCCAAAAACAGATAATTTTTCTCTTAACCCTACTCCTGTTTGCGTAATAAATGGCACTAAATTCTGTGGAACTCCAATTGGCAATTCTCCTATTTTAGCACTTGGGTGCGCTCCCATAGGATTAAAATAACGTAATGCTATTGCTTGTAAACTTGGTGTTACTTTACAGGTATCTCTAATAATTTCTTCTCCAACTTGTTTGGTATTACCATAAGGAGATTCTGCGCTTTTTACCGGTGCGTCTTCTGTAATAGGCATTTTATCTGCTTGTCCGTATACAGTACAAGAAGAACTGAATATAAAACCAGCTTTATCTTTCTTAGATAATTCTTTTAATATGTATACTAATGTTCCAATATTGTTCTCATAATATAGTAATGGTAGTTCAACACTTTCTCCTACTGCTTTAGAAGCTGCAAAATGAATAACACCTTCTATATCATCATACTTTTTAAAGAAATCTTCTACTTTAGATTTTTCTTTTAAATCTAACTTTTCAAAAATAGGAGTCTTACCAGTAATAGAAGTAATTCCGTTTAGTACCTCTTCTGATGAATTAGAAAGGTCATCTATAATCACTACCTCAAACCCTACATTTTGTAGCTCTACTACGGTGTGAGAACCAATAAATCCTAAACCACCTGTTACTAATACTTTCATTTTAATTATTTATGAATTCAATTACTTTATTTGTTATATAAGCTATCTGCTCATCATCTAATTCTGTATGCATCGGAAGTGATATTACTTCTTTTACCAATTGATTTGTTATTGGAAAATCTTCTTCCTTATAACGACTATCAACATAGGCTTTTTGAAGATGTAATGGAATTGGATAATACACTCCGCATGGTATATCATTATCATTTAAATGCTGTACTAAAGCATCTCTTTTTCCATTTAAAATTCTTAATGTATATTGATGAAATACATGACAATCGCAGGTATCGCATATTTCTGAACAATTACTTACTAATTTAGGAACAACAATATGTTCTTGCCCCTCAAAGGCTTTAGAATATTTTCTTGCTGCATTTCTTCGTTTACCATTATAAGTATCTAACAAGGGTAATTTAGCTCGTAAAACAGCTGCCTGTATACTATCTAATCTAGAATTTACACCTACTACATCATGGTGATACCTTTTATACATCCCATGATTTACTATACCTCTTAGCGTATGTGCTAAATCATCATCGTTTGTAAAAATAGCTCCTCCATCTCCATAACATCCTAAATTTTTAGATGGAAAAAAAGAAGTAGCTCCTACATTACCTATTGTTCCTGATTTTTGTTTAGAACCATCTTTAGCTATATAATTAGCGCCTATTCCTTGCGCATTATCTTCTATAACAAACAAGTTATGCTCTTTCGCTAATTCTAAAATAACATCCATATTAGCACACTGCCCAAAAAGATGTACGGGTACTATGGCTTTTGTTTTTGGAGTTATTGCTCTTTCTAAAGCAACAACATCTATATTAAAAGTATCTATCTCTACATCTACTAATACGGGTACTAAACCTAATAAAGCTATTACTTCTACTGTTGCCGCAAAAGTAAAATCTGCTGTAATAACCTCATCTCCTGGCTTTAGTCCTAAACCCATCATTGCTATTTGCAATGCATCTGTACCATTAGCACAAGGAATTACATGTTTAACCCCTAAATATGTTTCTAATTCTTTTTGAAAACTTTTTACTTCTGGTCCATTTATAAATGCCGAAGTTTCTAAAATATTTGAAATGGAAGTATTTACTTGTTCTTTTATAGTTTGGTACTGACCGTTAAGGTCTACCATTTGAATTTTCTTCATTTGTAGAAATTAGTCTTACAAAATTACAAAATAAAAGACACTATCAATAATCAATTTATCGAAAGAAACGTATTTTAGCAGCAAAGATTTTTACGTGCACAGCATCTATAATATTGTAATATACCTTGTTTCCTTTTTTTTAAAAGGTATAGCTTTATTTAATCCTAAAATAGCATTGTTTGTTAAAGGTAGAAAAAACACCTTTTCTTATTTACAAGAAAAACTTTCTAAAGAAGATGCCGTTATTTGGATACACACTGCATCTTTAGGGGAATATGAGCAAGGCTTACCTGTTATAGAAAAATTAAAGGTTAATTATCCTAACCATAAAATATTAGTTACTTTTTTCTCTCCATCGGGGTATGAAATTAAAAAAAACACTAGCATAGCCGATTTTATATGTTACTTACCTTTAGACACAAAATACAATGCAAAAAAATTTATAACCCTTGTTAATCCGCAATTAGCCATTTTTGTAAAGTATGAAATATGGCCTTCTTTTTTAAAAGCTTTAAATTTAAAACAAGTTCCAGTACTACTAACCTCAGCTATTTTTAATAAAAAACAGTTATTCTTTAAGTGGTATGGAGGCTTTATGCGCAATAGCTTATCCTATTTTACACATATCTTTTTACAAGACCAAAAATCTATACAACTACTAAATAGTATAGATATTAAAAACACTACCATTAGTGGCGACACTAGATTTGATAGGGTTTCAGAAATTTTAACAAACGATAATTCTTTGGATTTTATGGACTCTTTTAAGCAAAAGAACCTTTGTTTTATAGCGGGGAGTACATGGCCACAAGATGAAAACTTATTAATACAACATATAAACTCTTATACCTCTTCTCTTAAATATGTTATTGCACCGCACAATATTAAACCAACACATATACAAGAGTTAAAAAAGGCTATTTCTAAAAAGAGTATTTTATATTCTGAGGTAAATAAACAAAATATTTCTTCTTATGATGTCCTTATTATAGATACTATTGGGATTTTAACTAAAATATATAGTTATGCCAATATAGGATATGTTGGTGGAGGTTTTGCTACGGGTTTACATAATACGTTAGAACCTGCCGTTTTTGGCATGCCTATTATTATTGGTCCGCAATTCGATGGTTTTAAAGAAGCAAAAGATTTGGTAGATAAAAAAGGAATCATACCCGTTACTAGTGCTTCTGATTTTAACCTTATTGTAGATAAATTATACACTAACGCAGAATATTGTAAGACTACTGGTTTAATAAATAAAAATTATGTGGCTACAAATACAGGGGCTAGTAAAATTATCTTAGATTATATAAAACGACAAACACTGCTTTAGAATAAAGCTTATAAGCCTTACTTAATAAGAGTCTCTATTGTTTTTACACAATACCGAACACCTTAATCTTATAACCTTTAATCGAATGAAAAACCTATTCTATTGGTTTTTAGTTATTTATTTGTTATTTTAATGGAAACTATATGAAATATAACCATTATGGAAAATGCAACTTTTGGATCTAAAATTTTAAACGGGTTTTTAAGTGTTATGGTTGTTGTTCTAATTCTTATCATAATTGCAGTAATTGTTTGCTTAATATTAGCAGCTCTAGGTTTCTTTTAAACACTATCATAAGAAATACAACTATCCCTAAATGAACTTAACCTTATAATGTAGTTTTTATAACTAGCATATTCATTATTTCTTTTTTTCCTACAAAAAATATGATTTCTTAAAATCAATTTTTGACTTTTAATCGATAAGAAATACATAAAATACATCTACACAACATTTTTATTAATTTTCACAACAACAAATGTAGTCTTTTTCTTAATTTTTTGTAGCTTTACATAAGTTAAGAAATATAGTTATATAATAAACACTAACCATTATGAACGAGCTAACATTTAAAGACGGATTTTTAAAAGGATTACTTTCTATAGTAATTATCTCTCTAGATACAATTTTAGCTATTGTATTATCTGTATTGATATTAGCATTTTTTTAGTACGAAACGAAAAACATTAAAAATAATAATTATTGGTTGTAATTAGGTTACTTTGGTTAAAAAGGCTTCCTAGCAATAGGAAGTCTTTTACAAGAAAACTTATAAATCAATAATCAAAAACATTAAAAATAATAATTATTGGTTGTAATTAGGTTACTTTGGTTAAGAAGGCTTCCTAGCAATAGGAAGTCTTTTACAAGAAAACTTACAACTAATAATCAAAAGTATTGAAAATAATAATTATTGGTTGTAATTAGGTTACTTTGGTTAAAAAGGCTTCCTAGCAATAGGAAGTCTTTTACAAGAAAACTTACAACTAATAATCAAAAGTATTGAAAATAATAATTATTGGTTGTAA